>LVWS01000005.1 GCA_002083365.1 Nitrospira sp. SG-bin1
AACTCAGTGTCCACGGAATCGGGGGTAGCTCAGAGACCTTCTATATTGATACCTCCCCAAGCGCAATTTTTCTATTAGAGCACTAAGTGTGATTAACCATGCTCAGAAAATTCCACCACAACACATCCTGCAGACTCAGTTATGCATTGTTGGGGCTGGGGCCGCTGGTGTTACGTTAGCCCTCGAGTTAGCTGAGAATGGTGTGGAGGTAATTCTGTTGGAGGCTGGAGGATGGACTGCGGACAAGTATGCCTTCGACGATTTGTCTGGTGAGATGCATTCCCAAGAGCATCATGCCCCACTGCATGAATGCCGATCGCGTCAGTTGGGAGGAACGACAGCCATATGGGCTGGGCGATGCTTACCCTTGGATCCCATTGACCTGGAGCGACGTGATTATGTACCTAACAGCGGCTGGCCGATAGGCTGGGAAGTGCTTGATCCCTACTACCCGCGTGCTAATGAATATTGCCACGTAGGATCTTACATATACCAATCCCGTGCAGCACTTGGCGATAGAGAGGGGTTATCTATCCACGGATGCAATGATGGACTCCTCATCACCGACCGCATTGAACGCTGGAGCCCTCCTACACATTTTGGAAAGCATTATCGACGTGTCTTAGCAGCTTCCAAAACAATCCATGTATTGCTGAACGCAGTTTGCACCGGGATCGATTTGGACCCTGAAAGCAGGCGGGTTAAGACTGTTAATGTAGCCAGCGAGCCTGGGCGCAGCTTTCGTGTACAGGCACGTTCTTACGTTATTGCTGGCGGCGGCTTGGAATCAACGCGGCTTCTATTGGCGTCGAACGACGTTGACACCGAGGGCATAGGTAATCGCTATGACCTATTGGGCCGCTATTACATGGGCCACGTTTTCGGTTCGGTGGCGCGGGTTCAGTTCGTTGGCGATCCGGGGCTGGCGATTACCGGATTTGAGCGAGATGTCGAAGGTGTATACTGCCGTCGAAGGATCTGTATTTCGCCAGAAGCTCAGCGTGCGGAAGGATTACTTAATACGTCCTTTTGGACCATCCCCCCTCCTGCAGCTGACCCTACTCATGGCAATGGTGTCCTATCAGCTGCTTATCTCGCAATTTTGTTGCCTGTCCTGCGCGATCGACTGGCACCTGCGGCGATTCAAAGAATGTTCCGTGGCGAGTTGGGTCATATACGCTACTGGCCACATTTGTACAACATCTTGAAGGACATACCACAGACAACAGCTTTCTGCGTGAACTATCTATATCGGCGTTTTTTCACTAAACGACGTATCCCTGCGCTCTTCATACCCAGTGCCACAAATTGCTATGACCTTTACTATCATGCTGAGCAGTCTCCCAACCCGGAAAGTCGGGTGACTTTGTCAGAAAAGAAAGATCGGTTCGGCATGCCGAGGTTACGTGTCAATCTGCGCTACAGTGCCCAAGATATAGACAGTGTCGTACGCGCCCATGAGATTTTGGCTGGGCAGTTGGGCAAACAGGGTGTCGCCACCATCAAGTATAAACACGAGGACGTCCGCGGTCATATCTTTGACCAGGCCGCCGACGGCTATCACCAGCTCGGGACCACCCGCATGGCTGCAAGTGATCGTCAAGGCGTAGTGGATGGCCAGTGTCGTGTGCATGGGGTACGGAATCTTTATGTATGCAGTAGTTCAGTATTCCCAACCTCCGGTCATGCTAATCCGACGCTAACGATTGTCGCGCTGGCAGTTCGGCTGGCGCGGCACTTAGCAAGTACTGCGGTCCCACACTGAATTGTGCGAGTAGACCTATGTTTATGGATGCTAAGTCGTAGAGTCGGGCGAGAGAATTTAGCCGCTCCATATAATAGCTGAGCCCAACCTCATGCGAAAAGAGAATATGCCCGATTACCCTAAGAATATTTTGACCCACTTATCATCCGAGCAGATGACCCGTAATCTGGCTTGGCTACTGATCGCTTTGGCAACCGCCCTGGTTATGGTGCTTTCTCTTGAACGCTCGTTTGACCATGATGAGTTTGAGGCCATCAAAACTGCCTGGAAGATCTACCACGGTGAGCGTATCTATACGGATTTCTTCCAGCATCACCACCCGCTTCTGTATTACACGATGACGCCACTGATCTCTATATTTGGCGACAATATGTCCACAGTGTTTGCCGCCCGCATCCTGATGCTGGGCTTTACCCTTGCCAGTGTGGCTGTCGTGTATGCATTGACTAGTCGCCTTTACACCCACCAGGCGGCAGTGACGGGTGTTTTGTTCCTGTTGTGCATCACACTGTTCGTCGGTGCGTCCATCGAAGTGCGTCCCGATGTGCCACAGACATTTCTTGGACTATTATCACTTTTATTCTTGTATCGTTACTTCGAGTCAGGGCATACGGCTCTCCTCGTTTTATCAGCGCTCTCCATGTCTATGGGGTATTTGTTCCTCCAGAAACTGATGATCCTAATGGTTATGGTTCTTGCCGTGCTCATCTACAGGGTCTTACGAAAACAATTGCATTTGTTCGTGCTGATCCAATTCACTGTGGTGCTGCTGGCAGTGTGGGGCGGCTACTGTATGTACATGGCCCAATCAGGACAATTCACTCAGTACTGGTTCCTCAATTTCGAACTTAATACTGCGAACCTGGGTGGCAACTGGCTACGGACACAATTGCTGCTAGATCATTTCAAACACTTTAATGGCATCGTCCTGCTTTGCTTTATCTTAGGTCTGTTTTGCGCCAAAACGCAGGAGCAACGAGAATTGGCAGTAATTGTGGTTGCGCTCATTAGTTTCTCGATGGCGTATCGAACCCAGTTTGCACAATATTACATGATGGCGTTGCCACTGGTAGCCATCATCGCTGCTGGCGGCTGGGAAGTCCTTTGGCGCAGATGTGGCATCGCAGGACCTATCTGTCTTGTGGTCGTTCTAGTAGGTGCGACGGCCTCATATGTTGGGGATATTTTTTTTCACAACAACCGGGCACAAATCCACCGCATTAACTATGTGCTTAAAAACACCATTCCCACTGACATAATTTACGATGGAGACATACAGTACAATCTGTTTCGTCGAGATTTAGATTACTTTTGGTACAGCGTGGGCCCAGGTCAAAGCCTGGACAAATACAAGAAGCTCAAGAATTATAACTACAACATCTACGGGTTAATCGAAAAGTACCAACCGAAGATCATTAGCGATTACGCAATCGATGACATGAGTCGTCCCGTGATTCGCGACCATTATCGGAAAGATCTAAATTTCCCCTCTCTCTATATTCGTAGAGACAACGGAAATGCCCATGAGGGAAGGACGGAATAGTGGAGCACGCACGAAACAACATCTTTAAACGGTGTGATGAAAGTGACTAATTGCGATATCCAAAGAAATCCTGATCTCTCGATTATCGTGCCCTCCTACAACGCGGCGTCTTTCCTTGACCGCTGCTTGGACGCGCTATTGGTGCACAGCCGGTATCGAGCGAGTGAGGTGATCGTCGTCGATGATGGCTCAACAGATCAGTCAGTTATGGCTGCAACGCGACAGGGTGTTGAGGTGATCGTAGTCGGGTCCAATGTGGGACCCGGCGCAGCGCGCAACTTGGGGGCTGCAAGGGCACACGGCGACATCTTTGTTTTTGTCGATGCCGATGTGGCCGTCGCCCCTGATGCTCTGGAACGGGTGGCGGCGCATTTCATGAGCAACTCTCCATGTGTCGCCGTCATTGGCTCCTACGATAGCGACCCGGAGGGCCATTGCCTCACCAGCAAATATCGCAACTTGCTGCACTGTTATGTCCATCAGAACAGCCCGAAGCGGGCATCCCATTTCTGGGCGGGAATCGGTGCGATCAGGAAAAAGGCCTTCGCCACGGCAGGAGGATTTGACGAGGGGGAGTTCAGTCGGGCCTGCGAGGATGTCGAACTGGGTTACCGATTGCGCGACATGGGTCATTGTATACGGCTCGATCCATCGATCCAGGGTAAACACCTGAAGCGCTGGTCGTGTCTCGAGATGTTACGGACCGACTTGTTCGTGCGCGCCATTCCCTGGACCCATCTATTGTTAACTCGCAGAGAGGCACCGCGGGATTTCAGCTTGGGCTGGGGGCAGCGTGCATCGGTGATCGTGGCCTGGCTGTTGCCGCTTCTATTGCTACTCGGGGTGTCCGGTCAGTCGCATGCACTGGTCGCGACGCTGTTGCTACTAATTGAGTTCGTCTGGATCAATGCCGGTTTTTTCCGTTTTTTACGGGAACGGGAGGGTTGGGCGCTGGCGCTGGCTGCCGTCCCGTTACACTGGCTTTACCACTTCAACAGCGGTTTAGGCTTCGTTCTCGGTGTCATCAGCCATCTGCGGCCCAGCTTGAAGCCGCTGCTGTGGTCAAGTCCCGGCGCAGGGAACGCCGGCCGCATCCCAGGTGGGTACCATGCTGAAGGGGACGAAAAGGTCTAATCGTAGCGGCAACAGAGAAGCCGATTGCATCATCATCGGAGCCGGACCGGCGGGATTGACTGCGGCCTTGGAATTCCTCAAACATGGCGTCATCCCCCTGGTGCTGGAAAAAGATCACATCGTCGGGGGAATCGCTCGCACCGAGTCATATAACGGCTTTCATTTCGACATGGGCGGGCATCGCTTTTTCAGCAAGTCCGACTACGCCAACACCATCTGGCATGATCTGCTGCGTGAGGACCTCCTGCTTCGGCCCAGGCTTTCGCGCATCTATTACAAGCACAGATTCTTCGTCTACCCGCCGCAGCTGTGTAACACCCTGAAGGGCTTGGGGCTGTGGGAAAGCATCAAAGTTCTGGTCAGCTACGTGCGTTGGCAGGTGCTGCCATACCGATCGGTTAAAACCTTCGAGCACTGGGTCACCAATGCATTCGGCAAACGCCTGTTTGAAGTCTTCTTCAAGACCTACACCGAGAAGGTTTGGGGTATTTCCTGCACGGAACTACGTGCCGAATGGGCTGCCCAGCGCATCAAGAACCTGTCCCTGGCCGTAGTGTTGAGGAACTTTATACACAAAACCGGCACTCGGTTCACCACTCTCATCGACCATTTCCACTATCCTCGCCGCGGTCCAGGCATGATGTGGGAGGCGGCCGGACATAAGATTCGCCTCGGTGGTGGGGAAGTGCGTATGAACGCAGATGTGGTGTGCGTACGCAGGAATGGGAATCGCGTCAACAGTGTGGTCGTGCGGGAGGGCAGTTTGGAAACGGAGATCAACGGCAAGCATTTCATTTCCAGTATGCCCCTACCCGAGTTGATTCGGAAGCTCGATCCGTCCCCGCCCCCGAATGTTCTGGCAGCGGCCGGGGATCTCGAGCACAGGGCCTTTTTAACCGTATGCCTGATTGTGGATGCGAACAATTTATTTCCAGACAACTGGATTTATATCCATGAACCAGATGTTCGAGTCGCCCGTATACAAAATTACAACAACTGGAGCGATGCGATGACGGTCGATCGAACCAAGACCAGCCTTGGGCTGGAGTATTTCTGCAACCAGGGTGACGACCTCTGGCGCACCAGTGACGCTGAATTGATCGCGCTGGCCTCCGGCGAGATAGAGGCCATCGGCCTGGCGCCCGCCGGCAAAGTGGTGGATGGTTGCGTGTATCGCATCCCTAATGCCTATCCAGTTTACGACTCGACATATGCTGTAAATCTGGAGACTGTGAAAAACTTCTGCGATGGGATCGAAAACCTGCGCACGGTAGGGCGCAACGGTCTGCACCGGTATAACAACATGGATCATTCCATGCTGAGCGCCATGTATGCGACGCGCATGCTCCTATTCGGCGAGCAGCATAACCTTTGGAGCATTAACGCCGAGCAGGAATACCATGAACAGATTTTCACGTCACGGACCTCTGGCGCATCGCGGAAATGAGAACGCGGAAGGTTGGAGGGATTACGGACCAACGATGAAGCCAACCGCCAAGACCAGGCATGATATGACGGCAAGAGTATTGATGCTGGGCATCGACGCTGCAGATCTAATATTCATACAGAAGCACAGGGACAACTTACCGGTCATCGATCGGCTGATGCGGGAGGGTGTTCTGCGCAGTCTAGAGACAACCTCTCGCCTGCTTACTGGCTCGGTATGGCCGACTTTCTATACAGGTACGATGCCGGGAGAGCATGGGATCTATCACCACCTTCAATGGGATCCTACCACTATGAGAATCCGGCGCATCAGCGCTGATTGGCTTTACTGCGAGCCCTTCTGGTACGAACTGTCCCGCAATGGTGTGAAGGTGACTGTCGCGGACGTACCCATGACCTTTCCCAGCCGCTTGCAGAGGGGAGTCGAAGTGGTGAATTGGGGCGCTCACGACCAACTGAGCCGCTTTCATTGCAACCTGCCGGACTTGGAGAGGGATATCCGCCGGCGCTTTGGTGCCCACCCGATGGGGGCGGAAATACCAGTCAATAAGACTCGGGCCCAGCTCGAAAACATACGCAGGCATTTAATCGATGGAGCAAAACTCAAGGGGGGCTTGATCCGGCACCTATTGTCGAATACGGAGTGGGATTGTTTTCTTGCTGTGTTCGGCGAGTGCCACCGCGGGGGGCACATCCTCTGGCCAGAAGACGCGCCTCATTCACTGATCGGGGAACACGCTCTGTTGGATGTATACCGTGCTGTGGATGCGGCCGTCGGAAGAATTCTCGAATGCGTCGATCTCTCTGCCACTACCGTAATGCTATTCTCTCTGCATGGTATGGAGAAGAACTCGTCTCAGGAACATTTCGTCCCGCCGGTTATGCAGCTCATCAACTCTCTTTTCGAAGGGGAAGTACACTTAGATGGGGATCCGCCTACGACACAGCGTAGCCTGTTACGCCAACTGCGCAATCGGCTACCTGCGAGAATACAGAACGCCATTGCACGAGCTGTCCCTGTCAGCGTACGAGATTGGGTGATCAGCCGCGTGACATCAGCAGGATACGATTGGAAACGCACCCCAGCCCTCGCGCTTTTGGCGGACCATAACGGCTACTTGCGTTTCAACCTCAAAGGACGCGAGACCCGGGGCTGCTTACGCGCGGACGAGGATAGTTTTTCAAGATATCGGGAATGGCTGGAATCAGGTTTTAGGGGGTTGCGTATAGTCACAGACCATACACCTTTGGTGAACGAACTGGTTTGGGGCGCCGAAGCCTTTCCCGGCCGGCGAGCCGATTACCTTCCCGATGTGATCGTGACCTGGAACAAACATCCTCCAGCAGCTGTTGTCGAGTCCAAGGCATTGGGGCGCATCACCAGTCGACTCGACACCGGACGCAGCGGTAATCACCGCCACGAAGGCTTTCTGCTGCTATGCGGACCCGGTCAACAGCATGAGGGTTGGGCCTCAGTGAAGCACATCGTCAATCTGGCTCCGCAACTCCTACATCAATATCTAGGCCCTCTTGCGGTTGATGCCTAGCGATGCATCAGGGCAACACACACCATAGTTTATCTCGGGTGAGCGAGATAGCAATGACGTTTGCGATCAAGGTTACGATCACCGGCCTCTTGATGTGGTTACTATTATCCAAGATTGATCTTGGTGATGCTTGATAACGTGCTGCAAATCAGATTGGCGTTTTATCGTAGTTGCCGTCAACCTTGGACTAATCAGCGTTTGGGTGGCCAGCGTGAGGTGGTATTTCGTCATCAGGGGGAGCGCCCGAAGAAAAAGGTTAGGTGGACTGACGCCCGCTGCCTATGCGCGGCAATTGGCTAGCAAGTCAGCCCCAGGAGTCCTTGGACTCTAAACATGGCTACTACTCAAGACGAGGGACATCGGGCCTCTAGAGATCAGCCCTGCGCCACCCACCTTGAGAGGGGTTGGAGTCTTCCTGCCGAGACTGTTAGGAATACTGCGCCATTTGGCAAAGGGTGCGACCTTGCTTCATAAGGAGATCGGTCATGCATAGGAACCGGATAGTGATTCCAATTTTTGGACTGTTGTTCCTTGCTTTTCTTTCTGCTTGTAGTGGCGACGGTAATACGTCAACACCACCTCCCGCAACTGTGGCCGCAAGCTCCGCCCAGGGGTTTTGGGCTGGTACCACCAATACGAACCGTACCATCGCGGGACTTGTACTCGATGACGGAGCCTACTGGGTTCTCTATTCTGCTCAGAATGCTCCCTCGACCGTCTCTGGACTCATACAAGGCGACAGTACTTCACAAAATGGTGTCATCACCTCGTCAAATGCTAAGGACTTCAATTTTGAGACGGAGGAAATACTCGATGCCACGATCACCGGCAACTATACGATGAAGCAAAGTCTGAATGGCACACTCGTCTATTCGATTGGCGGGCCGAGTACTTCCTTTACGACGACATACGATAGTGATTATGATCTGGTCCCGGATATGAATGCTGTTGCAGGGACTTATAACGGCCCGGTTACCGCAACCGAAAACGTGACCGTCCAAGTTTTATCTACCGGAAATCTTTCTGGCAGTTCCACTACCGGATGTACTTTCACTGGATCATTTTCACCACGAACTCATGGTAACGTGTTCAATGTGACCGTTACATTCGAGGATGATCCTGCCTGCCGCAACAGAAATGATACGGTAAACGGGGTTGGAACGTATGATGCTGACACCAAGACACTTTACAGCGCCGCCTTGAACGGCAATAGAACGAACGGATTTATCTTTATTGGTACGAAGCCGTAAGAGTGCGCGGAAACATACGTTACAAAGGTTCTGTAGACATCTTACCAATTGCCGAGCCGTTGCGAGGTAACCAGTTCCCTCCTTCACATTTTGCCTTTATGGAACCAACAGTTTGATGGTGCATGTGCTAGTTGCCGTTCCCTGCTATCTCGCATAGGATTCTTCCTGTCAATCTTGGGTTCCATCCTCATTTTGCGAAAGGACCAGTCCTGATGGATAAACAGATGCTCGTGCTGTGCACAGCGGCATTTCTTGGCGGAATAGTCGGTGGGATACTCAGTATCCAGGTCCTCGCACCAACATCCGTCGGGGCGCAAAAGCCAAACGGGGTGAATGCCGAGGAGTTTTTGCTGTTGGACGCCAAGGGGAAGGCACGAGCCGGCCTCGGGTTGGACGCGAATGGCGAAGTCGGGCTCGTGCTCAGGAGTAAAGACGGCAACCGGACTCTGACGCTCTCCCCTGATGATCCATTGGTCATCAAGTTGGTCGAGCGAGGAGGTCGGATTCTCTGGGGGGCACCCTAATGTGCGCGCGAAGAAGGAAACCGTCAGACAGCTTTTTGGACTAAACCTGAACGCAGGCAGCGCGTACAGACGCGGATACGTTTATGGCTTCCTTCCACCACGGCGCGAACAGTTTGGAGATTGGGATTGAATACTCGCCTGGTTTTATTGTTCGCGTGACTGACGTTGTTACCCGATACCGGTTTCTTTTGGCAAATCTCACACATCCATGCCACGGTCGTTCTCCTTCTTACCTGAATGAACCTGATTGAAATCGGGTGATAGTATCACAGCTGAATAGATCGCCACAAGCACGAGTTGTACTTGATGGAACTGCTTCCGGCGTCTTGGGGAAGGATGCAGCGGGGACGATCGACGATGCCGACCTTGGTGAAACGTGAGCAGTGATGAGCGACGGAACGATCCCTACGACAATGAGCGAACTTGACAAGTTTTGCTGTTCTCTCCTATTGTGCTGGCCATTATAACTCCGGAGTAAGGGAAGAGGGTGCAAGGCCCTCGCGGTCCCGCCGCTGTAAATGGGGACGAAACCCGGAACGGCCACTGTCTGAGAAGTGCGAGTGCCCGCCGTCAGTATTTGATTTGTAGGCGAGGCGCTAGAAGCTTCTCACAAGATGGGAAGGCACGGGGAGTAGGGTGAACCATGAGCCAGAAGACCTGCTCGGAGCATTGACCGTCGTTCCCTCGAGGGCTGGGGAGCAGGTGAGGATGAAGAAGCGGGTACAATCCTCAGGGTCTGTTCAGGCCTTGGGGATTTTTCTTTTGAAATCATGGAAACGATATTATTCGCTCGGGACGGCGTGGCTTTTAGTTGCGCTCTTCATGTCTCTTGTACCGGCGCACGGATGCACCGGAGGGGAGTGTAGTGAGATGAAACGGCGGCACCAGGGCATCCTCACCGGCATGCCGTTCATGGCGCATGTCTCATCACGATCCGTTGTCGATGACGCCGGGCATAGAATCTACCTTTCCAAGCCGCCGGCCCGCATCGTCTCGCTGGCTCCGAGCATCACGGAGATGTTGTTTGCGCTCGGGCTGGATGAACAGGTGGTCGGGGTCACGGAGTTTTGTGACTATCCAGCCGCCGCGAAATCCAAGGCCAAGGTCGGCTACTCGAACCCCAGTGTTGAAGCATTGGTCGCGCTGCAGCCGGATTTGGTGCTCGCGCCCACGGATTTTCTCCGTCCCGATCTACAGACGACGCTTGAACAATTGAAAATTCCTCTGTTTGTTCTGGAGGCACACACACTGGAGGATATCCCGCTCCAGATTCAAACCCTGGGAAAGCTGTTTGAGCGAGGCCCGGCCGCGAACGAAGTGACGCAAGCCATGCGTCAACGCATCGCCGATATTCGGCACAAGGCTGAGCCACTTCCCAGAAAGCGCGTGCTCTATGTTCTCAATAGTCACCCCTTGATTACCGTGGGCCCAGGCAGTTTTATTCATCAGATGATCGGCCTCGCGGGGGGCATCAACATCGCGTCCCAGGCAAACGTCGCTTATCCCCGCTTGAGCATGGAGACGGTGCTGAAGGAGGATCCGGAGGTGCTGATCTTTCCGAGCGGCGATGTCGAAACGGTGCCGCGCAGCGAGCAGCAGCA
The DNA here is from genome assembly GCA_002083365.1 of Nitrospira sp. SG-bin1. Lineage (NCBI taxonomy): Bacteria > Pseudomonadati > Nitrospirota > Nitrospiria > Nitrospirales > Nitrospiraceae > Nitrospira > Nitrospira sp. SG-bin1. Next base: position 10,811 of record LVWS01000005.1, read on the forward strand.
GTGGCGGCGCTGGGACTCACTCTCGGCCGTCAAGCAACACCGTTTCCACGAAGTATCATCGAGTCTCTTGAACCGCCCGGGACCTCGCATCGTCGATGGCCTGGAACAACTCGCCCAATCCATTCATCCGGATGTCTTCGGCGCAGGGAAGCTTCGTCCATGACGGTTCCGATGTCACGGCCTTCTTCCGGGATGCAGTCAGATTCAGGAACGGGAGTGTTATCTCCTGACTCGGGGCATGCGGGATTGGAAATCGGTGCGGTCTCTCCTGGTGCGATTCTCACGCGATCACGATGGGTGATGACCTTGGGAGGCCTTGGGTGTGCGGCGATGATGGTCGGTCTCATTGGCCTTCATGTCGGTGCGCAACCGATCGCGTATGGCGATATGCTTCGCGTGCTCGCCCATCCCCTTGGTCCTGAGACAGCGGATGCAGAGGCACCTGATGTCACCAGAACCATCATGCTGCAGGTTCGATTGCCGCGCATGCTATTGGGATTCTTGGTCGGTTGCTCCCTGGCATCCGTGGGCGTGGCCTTACAGGCATTACTCAGAAATCCGCTGGCTGATCCCTATGTGCTTGGGGTTTCGAGCGGAGCCGCATTGGGAGCGGCGACGGGGATATTGTTCGGGGTTGGCGCCACCATTCTTGCCGATGTGGCTTTGCCGGCCTGTGGATTTGCTGGAGGCTTGGTGGCGTTAGTCGTCGTGTATCGGATGGCTGCCCGCGAGGAGCGGTTGTCGATCCACAGCTTGTTGCTGGCCGGCGTGATTCTGAACGCCATCTTTTCAGCCTTGATCATGTTCATCACCTCCATCATGGAGCCGAATCGTTCGTATGGCATGACGACGTGGTTGATGGGGACGCTGACCGCTCCGGCCTACGGTGGTCTCGTCGGACTCGCGGTCTATCTGTTCATTGGTCTCTTGTTACTCTTCAGGCACATGCGCATTTTAAACATCTTGGCCCTGGGGGAAGAATCCGCTCGCACGCTGGGTGTCGATACGGAACAGACGAAGCGGTTTCTCTTCGTATTGACGGCACTGATCACCGGGGCGATCGTGTCGGTCAGTGGGATGATCGGATTCGTGGGAATGGTCGTTCCCCATGCCGTGCGCCTGATGACCGGTGCCGATCATCGCTTGCTCCTTCCAGCCTCAGCCCTGGTCGGCGGCACCTTCCTCATGGGAGCCGATACGGTGGCACGCACCCTCCTCTCGCCGGTCGAGATTCCAGTCGGCATCATCACCGCCCTGGTCGGAGGACCCTGCTTTGTATATCTCTTGCTGTGGCGAAGAGATCGTGTGACATGAGTGCCATGGGGGACAACCGAACGGCGGAAGCGGTACTGGTGGACTCGACAGATCATCTGTCACGACGTCATGCGTACGACCTCCAGGCTGTTCGGTTCCATTACCAGTCCAACGATTCGGATGCCGTCCAGTGGACGCTTGAGGATCTATCCTTTCCTGTGCGCTACGGCGAAGTGCTGGGGGTCGTCGGTCCGAACGGGTCAGGAAAAACTTCCTTGCTGAAAGTACTGGCGAGACTGCTGAATCCAGTGGAAGGCCGCATCGACTTGTTCGGGCGAGATTTGGTCTCGATGCCGCAACGAGAGGTCGCCTGCCTGGTTGGAGTCGTGCCGCAAGATACGCAGCAACTCTTTCCCTTTACCGTGGCTGAAACCGTGCTGATGGGTCGTTTCCCCCATCAGCCTCGCGGCCGATGGGCTGGTGGCCTGGGATGGGAAAGCCGTGAAGACGTGGCCATCGCGGAACAGGCGATGATGACGATGGACGTTGTCCATCTGGCCCGTCGGGCCATAACTGACCTTTCCGGTGGCGAGCGGCAGCGGACCGTGATTGCTCGAGCACTTGCCCAAACCCCAAAAGTTTTACTGCTCGACGAACCGACTGCGTTTCTCGATCTACACCATCAGATTGAGATCTGTTCGGTGTTGCGCCGGTTAAGAGATGAGCGTGGTTTAACCGTTGTCTTCGTGTCCCATGATTTGAATTTGGTGAGCCAGTATTGTGACAGAATCCTCTTACTTGATCGCGGGCAGATTCTACGACTTGGAAGCCCACATGAGGTCATCGAGCCGGACGTATTGGAATCCGTGTACCGGTGCCGGGTGCTCGTCGATCGGCATCCGAGTTCCGGATTGCCTCGGGTGACGTTGCCCGGCCGCCACATGTCTGGTGGCGATTAAGATGAGCGTGAGCAAAGTCGCGTTGCTGCATCTTGAGACGGTCCCCGGTGCCGTCGAGCGCAACCGATATGTCGTCGTCGAAGCTTTGAAACATGCCGCCTCGGTGGGAGCGGAGTGGATTGTGACATCGGAGCTTGCGGTCTGCGGACTACAGTTCGTGCAGCTCATCGGTACGGATTGGATTCAGCCGCAGCCTGATCCATGGATGCAACAGGTCTGTCGGTTGGTGAAGAAGCTAAAGAGGACCGTCTTTCTTTCGTGTCCCGAGCGGGATGGCTCTCGATTCTACAATACCGTGTTTGTCATCGATGCATCCGGGGACATCATCGGCAGACATCGCAAGATCAACGTGCTGAGCGACTCCTTGTCATGGTCGAGTCCCGGCGACGTGGCCGCGCCGATCGAATGCAGTGGAATCAAGGTCGGTGTGCTGGTGTGCGCCGATGTCTATACGCCGAATATCGCCCGGGCCATGAAGTTTGAAGGCGCGCAGATCTTGGTCTCACCGGCATCATGGGGTCCTGGTCCACATGGTCCGAATGGGGAGTGGGAGCAACGGACTCACGAAACAGGACTCCCCTTGATTGTCTGCAACCGAAGCGGTGCAGAAAAGACGATGGACTTCCGGGAAGCGCCGAGTCTGGTGGTGAAGGAGGGGGTGCGGCTGCTGAGTCATACGTCTAACCGATCCGCGGTCTTGACGTTCGACTGGGATTTTGACCACATGATGCCGCGTTCTTCACGATACGCCATCGATTACATCCGAAGTTAATAGACTGTTTGATTATGATGATGCTGAGACGTGCGACGAGTGTGTGATGAACAACAAGGAAGACCGCCAAGATCATCTGACGTGAGCAGGACGAGTCTGCACCACGCTCCTGCAGACATCCGTTTGGTGCAGAACCATCAGTCGGGAGGGATTCGTGAGGTCATACCGTCAGCGACGGGGAAGATGGTGCAAATCCATCACGGTGCCGCCACTGTAAGCGGGGAGTGACTCTGCAGCATGCCACTGTGTGCCTCGGCACATGGGAAGGCGCAGAGAAGCGATGATCCGTAAGTCAGGAGACCCAACTGCCGGGACGATAGACACCCTTCGAGTCAAAGGGAGGTTTGCATGTTACGGTTCTTTGTCTGTTGTGTTGTTGGTGTCTGTGCCCTCGTGCCCTGGATCATCGCATGCGTCTCTTCCGCCTCGGCTCAGGACATTGCGATGGCCGACAAGCCGGACGTCGAAGTTCCCGATGTCATCGTCAGCGCCACCAAGACGGAAATGCCCGCCAAGCAAGTCACCAGCGCCGTGGAAGTGATCACCGGCGAAGAGATGCAGCAGCGGAAGATTAGAACAGTTGCGGAAGCGCTTCGCTGGGCACAGGGTCTGGCCGTCTTTCAAAGCGGTGGACTGGGCACGACGGTCGATGTGCGAATGCGTGGAGGCACACCGGAACAGACGCTCGTCCTGATCGATGGCGCGATCGTCAATAGTGCCACGCTCGGCAGTTATAATTTTGCCAACCTCACATCCGACAACATCGAGCGGATCGAAATCTTACGTGGAAGCCAGAGCATGCTCTGGGGATCGGACGCGATGGGCGGCGTGATCAATATCACGACCAAGCGTGGACGAGAGACACCCAATGTGTCTGCATTCGTGGAGTATGGATCGTTCAATACCATTCGAGAAGGAGGCGGTCTGGCCGGCAAGAAAGGACCGATCGATTTCTCGGGATCGATTACGCGATTGGATACGGCCGGCTTCTCAGCCATCAGCTATCGGCGCGGTGCGGCCGAGCGCGACGGATTTCACAATTGGCAAGGATCTGTCCGGCTCGGCGCGGATTTGCCCAAGGACGGGCGGCTGGACTTCAGCTTTCGATGGCTGGAAGGCATTGTGAATTTCGACGGATTTGCCTTTAATCCCGTCACCTTCGCCTCGGATCCGGCTGACGTATTTGGTGCCCGATCAAAAAGTACTCAATACATCTTTGCAGGAAACTATGCACAACCGATCACCGCCTGGTGGTCGCACAAACTGACCTTGTCACGGGCCACTGAGAATCTCCTGAGTGATGCTGGTACGGTGGAACGTAATCTTGTGACCGGAACTACGGGATTAATTGGGTTTCCGTTCAAGTCTCAAATCGGAACCACCAGCAATCGAATCGAATGGCAGCACAATATTCAAGTCGGCAAACCACTCACGCTGACGGCAGGTTATCAGTTTCGCGAACAGAGGGGCGACAATCGCGATCTCCTGACAAACACGACCGTGTTCGAAAACAAATCCGTCAGCAGCCATGCCGGGTTTGGAGAGGCCCAGTTGAATCTTTGGGACCGAGTGTTTGGAACTGCGGGGGTTCGGCAGGATGAATACAATGTATTCGGAAGCGCGACGACCTATCGAGTGACGGGAGGGTATCTGGTCAAGGAAACCGGCACGAAGTTGCGAGGCAGCTATGCCACCGGTTTTCGCGCTCCCACGATCAATCAGTTGTTTTTCCCAGGATTCGGCAACCCGAATCTGCAGCCTGAGAAAAGTCAAGCATTCGATGTGGCGATTGAACAAGCATTGCCGAATGATCGAGGCAGCATCAGCGTCGGGTATTTTTGGACCCGTTACCGCAACTTGATCTTGTCGGTGTTCGATCCCGCCGTCTGCACGGCTCCTGGGTCGTTTGGGTTTTGTGCGCAGAACGTCGGGTTGGCCAGGGCGGAAGGTGTGGAAGTCAGCACAAAGGTAAAACTTTATCGCGACGGACGATGGGTGAAGAATTTGGACTTGCAGATCCAGTATACCTACGCAGCGACGCGGGATATCAGTAGTGGATCAGACTCACGTCTTCCGAAGTGGCCGCTCCATCAGATTTCGACCGTCATCAGCTATCAGCCCGTAGAACGTTTGCAGGCCTATCTGGAGGGACGCTATGTCGGGGAACGGTTCGGCAATGTGGGGAATAGTAACGCGACCCCGTCGTTTGTCGTGTGGAATCTGTCCGCCAGCTATGACGTGACGAAGTCCATGCAAGCCTATCTCCGGTTGGACAACATCTTCAACGAGGAATACGAAGAGACCTTGTTTTTCGGCACGCCGATTCGATCGATTTTTGGCGGCGTACGGATCAATTATGATTTGCCCCTCTCGTAGCGTATGAAACAGTATCCACGATTGGTCATAGCCGGGACACACAGCGGTGTGGGCAAGACGACGGCAACCCTGGCGATCCTCGCGGCCTTGCGGGAACGGGGCCGCCGGGTCCAGCCGTTCAAGGCTGGACCGGATTTTATCGATCCCAGTCATCATCGGGCGGCCACCGGCCGCCTATCTCGAAATCTCGATGGGTGGATGCTTGAGGCTGGCTACAACCGTGAAATCTTTGCTCATGCCGCAGCCGATGCGGATTTCTCCATCATCGAAGGTATGATGGGGCTCTTCGACGGCAGTTCTCCCGTGAATGATATCGGCAGCACGGCGGAATTGGCCAAGCAGCTGGCGGCGCGGGTAATTCTCGTGATCGATGGAAGCGCCATGGCCCGTTCTGCCGCAGCCATGGTGACGGGCTATGCGCGATTCGACCCTCTGTTGCGTGTCGCAGGTGTCCTGTTCAATCGCGTGGGAAGTGCCGGTCATTATCTGCTATTGAAAGCGGCAGTGGAACAAGAGACCGATGTGATTCCTGTCGGGTACTTGCGTCCGGATGTCGCTCTGACCATTTCTGATCGGCATCTTGGGCTGGTCATGGCCGTGGACCAGGGCGATGATCAACTCTACCGACGGTTGGCGAAGGCCGCACTGGAGACGATCGATCTGGATCGTATTGAAGTCCTTGCCCATTTGGCCAGCCCGCTACCGGAAACCGTGCGGCCGCCTGTGATCAAGAGCCAGGGACGCACCGTTCGAATCGGCGTGGCACAGGATCGGGCATTTTGTTTTTACTATCCCGATAACCTTGAACGATTGGAAGCGGCCGGCGCTGAACTCGTCACGTTTTCGCCGTTACATGACGACGCACTGCCGGACGTCGACATGCTCTATCTCGGCGGTGGATATCCGGAATTGCATGGTGCGGCATTGACCGAGAACGTTGCCATGCGAGCGGCCGTCAAGCGGTTTGCCGAGCGAGGTGGCGTGATCTATGCGGAGTGTGGCGGGTTGATGTATCTCTCGGAGTCGATTCTTGATTTCGACGGGTGCTCGCATGACATGGTCGGAATCTTTCCAGCAGAAACCATCATGCAAAAATCCGGCCTCACGTTGGGATACAGAACAGTGGAATGTTCACACCGCAGCATCCTCGGTGATGTTGGTGTCACGGCACGAGGCCATGAGTTCCATTATTCCACGCTGGTTGCAAAGGGATCGTTGCAGTATGCTTGCGTCCTGCGTGATGCCGGAGGACTCCTGAAGGGACAGGATGGACTTATGAAGGGCAACGTGCTGGCGCTCTATACCCATCTGCATTTTGCCAGCCAGCCGACGATTGTCACCTCGCTGCTCGAAACGGCACGTCATGCGGCCGCACGTCCAACGGGATCCGCTTGGGATCCACTGAGAGCCGAACATTGAAAGGGCCGGTTCAGAAGACCTGCGAGAGTTGCGGCCAAGTCTTCCAGTGTGGCGGATACCAGTGCTGGTGTGGCAAGCTCGGCATTACTGAGTCACAGATGGATTGGATCGCGGCGCGATATCAGGATTGTCTCTGTTCCAACTGTTTGGGAAACGTCGCAACTGGTGAGTGTGGGCCTCGGTCTGTTCCCATAGATGGCAGGCAAAGACAAGAAGGACCACAATGAGACAGGCCAACGGCCGATTCTCCGACGCTGAACGGGCGGCCGTTTACCGGGCTATTTTTGAACGTCGGGATGTTCGGCGTAATTTTCTGCGGACGCCGATTCCCGATGAGGTGATGATGCGGTTGCTGACGGCGGCACATCACGCGGGATCGGTGGGATTCATGCAACCATGGGATTTTATAGTCATTCGCAATCGTGTGACGAAACGCGCCGTGAAGGATCTCTTCATGGACGCGAATACCAATGCGTCCGCCCGGTATGCAGGGGCCAAAGGAGAGCTGTACCGGCGGTTGAAGCTGGAAGGCATCGAAGAAGCGCCGATCAACCTGTGCATTACGTGCAGCCGGCGGCGCGGCGGGGTGAACGTGCTCGGTCGGTCTACAGTCCGGGCAACAGACTTATACAGCACCTGCTGTGCTGTGCAGAATCTCTGGTTGGCCGCCAGAGCCGAGGGCATCGGTGTCGGCTGGGTCAGTATTTTAGATCACGAGAAGCTCAAGCGCGTGATCGGCGTGCCCAAATCGGTGTCGGTCCTCGCCTATCTATGCCTTGGCTATGTGTCGAAGTTTGAAGAGCAGCCTGATTTGCAAACAGCCGGATGGAGAAGTCGGATTCCAGTCGGCCAGTTGATCCACGATGAGTCCTGGGGCAATCGGATCCACGACAAAAGAGGGGATGGGGATGCGCATCACCAAGGTCTATACAAGAACGGGCGACGCGGGAAAAACCAGGCTGGCCGGCGGACAACAGGTGTGGAAAGACAGTCTGCGGGTCGAAGCCTACGGCACGATCGATGAGTTGAATGCATCGGTCGGCGTTGTCCGGGTGATGAATGCCGATGTCGTAGACGAGCATACAGCAGCCGCCCAACTTGAGGACGAGCTGCGATGGGTACAAAACAAGTTGTTCGATGTGGGCAGCATTCTGGCGACGGCTCCGGGACAAACGTTCAAGAATATGCCACAGGTGACAGCGAGAGACATCTCGCGTCTTGAGAAATTGATCGATCGGTGCCAGAAAGACCTGGACCCATTGAAGGAATTCATTCTTCCGGGGGGTGGAAAAGTATCCGCGTTTCTGCACCAAGCCCGGACGGTCTGCCGCCGGGCCGAGCGGTTGTGCGTGGCTCTTTCCAAAGCTGAACCGGTCGATCCGACGATCATCAAATTCGTCAATCGGCTGAGCGATGCGCTGTTTGTGTTGGCCCGATGGGTCGCCAAGACACAGGGCGAGCCGGAATTTTTATGGGAACGCGATGTCGCCAAGAAAGCCGAGTAAACGTCGCGCAGCGCGACGAACAACAGGCCGAGTCATTCTCGTTCTTGGCGGGGCATCGTCCGGAAAAAGCGAGGCCGCTCTCCGGCTAGCCGGTTTGCGAGGACCGCGTGCATTCGTCGCCACCGGACAAGGATTGGATGATGAAATGGCGGCACGAATCGCTCGGCACCAGGCCACACGTTCAGCGGATTGGAAGACAGTTGAAGAGCCGCTCGAAGTGGAGGCGTGGTTCGCCAAGCAGGGGCCTCAGTACCGTACCATTCTCTTCGATTGCGTGACCCTGTGGTTGAGTAACCTCGTTGGAACCGGCCACAAAGAATCCGTCGTTCTCGCCCGAGCCGGAGCGCTTGTACAAGGGATGCGGACTGCATCAGCCAGGGTGGTCATCGTCAGCAATGAGTTAGGTTTCGGTCTGGTCCCGGCGGAACCATCGACACGAGCGTTTCGCGATCTTGCCGGACGGGTGAATCAGCACATCGCCGCGGGAGCGGATGAAGTGTATCTGGTCGTCAGTGGAATATCGCTTCGCTTGAAGTGAATAGAGGAGCTGCCATGTCGATACAGGACACCTGTCGTCGAATTCAGCCTGTCCATGCAAGTCTGCGCGCGAAAGCGCAGGATAGGTTGGATCGTCTGACTAAGCCGCTGGGCAGCCTCGGGCGGTTGGAGGAATTGGCTTCGTCCTACGTCACGATGACTGGTGAACTGAAGCCGAGTGTCCCTCAAGGTACGGTCTTCACCTTTGCGGCTGATCATGGCGTCGCGCAGGAAGGGGTGAGCGCCTACCCACGTGAAGTGACCCCTCAGATGGTATTGAATTTTCTGCGCGGTGGTGCCGGCGTGAATGTGCTGGCGCGGCATGCCGGCGTGGATGTGCGGGTGGTGGATATCGGCGTTGATTATGAGTTTGGACCGGTACCCGGCTTGTTCGATCGAAAGGTCATGAAGGGCACACGCAATCTAGCGGTTGAGCCAGCGATGACGCGCAGCCAAGCAGAGCAGGCGGTGATGGTCGGCATTGACCTGGCGACGGAAGCTGTGCGGGAGGGTATTAATTTAATTGGCACCGGTGAGATGGGGATCGGTAATACCACGCCGAGCGCCGCCATTAGCGCGGTGATGACCGGTCGGCCTGTAGCTGAAGTGACTGGATGTGGGACCGGCATCGATGAGTCTGTCCGTACGCGCAAGGTGGCGGTGATTCAACAGGCGCTGGACCGGCATCAACCCAATCCGGCTGACTCGCTCGATGTGTTGGCGAAGGTTGGGGGACTGGAAATCGCTGGATTGGCCGGCTTGATCCTTGGAGCGGTTGCGGCTCGGGTCCCAGTCGTGCTGGATGGATTCATTACGGGAGCCGCAGCGCTGATCGCTGTCGGTCTTCAGCCCTTGTGCCGCGAGTATCTCATCGCATCCCATCGATCGGTCGAGCAGGGACATCGCGTGGTTTTGGACCATCTGAGACTGAAACCGCTCTTGGATCTCGACTTGCGCCTTGGCGAGGGCACGGGGGCATGTCTAGGAATGGATCTGGTCTGTGGCGCGATCAAGATCTACACAGAGATGGCGACCTTCGACGAAGCCGGCGTGTCCGACAAGGTCTGACGATGGGAACCATGGCCCGTCCATTTATCTTCGCCTGGCATTTTCTGACGACGATACCCTTGAGCCGGGCTCATCATGAGCCGACCGCGCCGGAGCTGGCCGCATCGATGGCCTGGTACCCGGTCATCGGCTTGCTGATCGGTGGTGGACTTATCGCGGCTGATTTTGGATTGGCTGCGGTCTTCTCGCCGGTGGTCGGGAATGTGCTCCTGATCGTTCTGTTAGTACTGTTCACGCGCGGGCTTCATCAGGACGGATTTGCCGATACCTTGGATGGATTGGCCGGAGGTCGGACGCCGACTGAACGGCTTTCAATCATGCGCGATCCTCGTATCGGGGCGATCGGTGCCACAGGGCTTTTTCTGTCGCTGATTCTCCGATACGCCGGACTGATGGCACTGCCGCCGGAGTTACGGCTTCCCGCTGTGTTTTGCATGCCGGCGATGGGACGTTGGGCGATGGTTACGCTGGCTTGGATGTCCCCCTATGCCAGATCGGAAGGGGGATTGGCGGCGCCGTTCCTTGCCCATTTGTCCTGGCGACATGTGGCCATATCCACGGCGGTCTTGACGATTGCCCTGACAGGAGGTTTTGGGGCAATCGGTGCATCTCTGATCCTCCTCGCTGGGGCTCTGATCCTTCTCGTCGGCTGGTCAGCTTGCCGTAGATGGTTCGGAGGAATCACCGGGGATACGCTTGGGGCCATGAATGAAGTGATCGAAATCCTCTTCCTGCTGCTCGTTCCACTCCTGCTTCGGTTACCATGACCGGCGGCGAACTCCTTCTCGCTTCTGCGCTTGATAGGATGTTTGGCGACCCCCGCTGGCTGCCGCATCCTGTCCGCGTGATGGGCCGGTGCATTGCGTGGGTCGATCACCGGGTCCGCAAGGTCTGCCGAAGTCGCACCAGCCTTCGCACGGCGGGGATCTGTCTGGCCGGAGGATTGCCGATGCTGACGTACTGTCTCGGCGTTGTCGTGATCGAAGAGGTCGAACGTTTTGCCTGGTGGATGGGATCGGCACTGTCGATCGTCTTGGCTTCAACAACTCTTGCGGCACGGGACCTGTGGGATCATGTCCGTGCGGTGGATGATCCGCTCCAAGCCGGCGATCTTCCTGCCGCCCGTGGCGCTGTGGCCATGATCGTGGGGCGGGACACAGCGGAACTGTCCGAATCGGAGGTGGCCCGCGCGACGGTGGAAACGGTCGCGGAAAGCGCGGCGGACGGTGTGATCGCCCCGTTGTTGTATCTTGCGATCGGCGGTGCCCCCTTGGCCCTGGCCTATAAGGCCGTCAACACACTGGACTCCATGATCGGCCACCGTGATGAGCGCTATGCGGATCTTGGCTGGGCGTCGGCTCGGCTCGATGATCTGGCCAACTGGATTCCTGCCCGGTTGTCGGCAGTACTGCTTATCCTTGGTTCGGGTCTCGTCACCCAACGACTGGAACCGATTCACAACGGATGGCGAGTGCTTCGGCGGGATGGGAAGAAACATCCGAGTCCCAACAGCGGCAGGCCTGAGGCGGCTCTGGCAGGAATCCTTGGAGTGAGATTAGGCGGCACAAACTTCTATGATGGAATCGCGCAAGACCGGCCTATTCTTGGTGCGGAAGGACGGAGCGCTGAAACACCAGATATCAGGTTGGCAGCAAAGATCATGGCGGCAGCTTCGGTGCTGGGGATAGTTCTCGCGGTGGGGAGTCGATGGCTCGTGTGAGCGTAAGAGCGCATGGTGGGGATGTCTATACCGCGGCACGGGAACTGGGCTGTGATCCCGCCGAGATTCTTGATTTCAGCGCCAGCATCAACCCGCTGGGACCCTCTCCTGATGTCTGGAAAGCCATCGCGAAGTCCAGATATGTATTGGTTCACTATCCTGACCCTGATTGCTGGGATCTGCGGCAGGCGCTGGCTACCTTCTGGTCTATTGAACCGGAACAGATCGTGGTAGGCAATGGTTCCACTGAGTTGATCGATGCACTCCCTCGCGCATTGGGAATTCATCGACTCCTCGTCGTTCAGCCCACCTTTTCAGAATATGCTGCCGCAATGGTGCGAGCCGGAGGTCAGGCCACCGCGCTCTACGCAGACCGACGGGACGAGTATGCCATCCCGATTGACCGCCTGTCCCAGGTGATGGAAACAGGACTGGGCGATGGATGCTCCATCGATGGTGTGATCATCTGCAATCCCAATAGCCCGACGGGGCAAGCCTGCACTGCCGACGATGTCGCGCGATTGGCAGGTATCGCTCGCCGGCGAGGTCTCTGGCTCATCATCGACGAAGCGTTTGCCGACTATTGTCCGGAACGATCTGTCCTGTCTCGGGCGTCATCCTGGTCGCATGTGGTGGTCTTACGCAGCCTGACGAAATTCTATGCCTTACCCGGACTGCGGGTAGGATATGCGGTCGCAACACAAGCGACTATCCGACAATTGCGACGGCAGTTGCCTCCTTGGTCCGTCAGCATGATGGGGCAGGTCGCTGCACTGGCTGCATTGAACGAAACGGCACATGCGCGAAAGAGTTTACGGTTCATGGTCCGCGAGCGTGAACGGATGAGAACAATGCTGGCTGCATTCCCCGGCTGTGTTGTGATGCCGACATACGCGAATTACTTCCTGGTTGAGTTGCCTCGTGGCCGCCATGCGCGCGACATCACCGAACAGTTGCGAAAGCGGGGTCTGTTGATCCGTGACTGTTCGGCCGTACCCGGCATGAACCCTCGATCTATCCGACTCGCAGTGCGAACCGTTCAAGAAAACAACCGGCTCGTTCGCTCCTTCGCTCAATTGCTCACATAAGGCATCGCGATGAAAGGCACTTCCCCACGAGTCCATACCCGCTACCGAATTATGGAGCAGACGCTGATCATCGACCTTGAAGGCATGAAACGCGTGCTTTCATCCGCGCCACAAGGAGGGGGGCTCACGCTGGCTTCGTGTGTCCTCAATCACCAGGTCGAGGCACATCCCTCGGCAAGCGGGGACCGTACAAAGACCGTCTTCGATCCCGCTCATTCCTTGCGAACAGTGGCTTCCCGACTCGGGATCCACGCGCGGACTGTCGGACTCATGACGGCGGTGCCGATGGCACAGCTGGTTACGGCACGAGCTGCTTCCGACGGGCTCTGGGTGGAGTGTTTTGCGACCGTCGGTGTAACGAATGCCGTTCGGGCCGGAGAATGGCCACCACAACGTTTTCATCGCAGCAAACCCGGCAAGCCGGGCACGATCAACCTCATTCTCGTCACGAATGGGAGTCTCTCTCACCCCGCGATGGTCGGTGTCGTGCAAGTAGCTACCGAGGCGAAGACCGGTGTGCTGTACGATCATAAAGTGCCGAGTTGCCATAGCGGCACGACGGCCACCGGCACCGGGACGGATGCAGTCGTGATCGCTTGTCAGCTACGGGGACAGGGTCCGTCGCACATCTATAGCGGGACGCACACTATTATCGGAGCGTTGGTGGGACGAGTCGTTGTCGACTGTGTCACTCGCGGCTTAGCAAAGGCAAAGGCTTGGCAGGCGCCGCACCGATGACGACACGGGCACTGGCGATCCTTGGAACCGGGTCGGACGTCGGCAAAAGTTTGATCACGGCTGGGATCTGCCGACTCCTTTACCGCACAGGTGTTCGCGTCGCCCCGTTCAAAGCTCAAAACATGTCCCTAAATTCATTCGTCACGCCGGATGGGCATGAGATCGGACGGGCGCAAGCGCTGCAAGCCAAAGCCTGCGGACTTTCCCCACATGTTGATATGAATCCGATCCTTCTCAAACCGGAATCGGATAAGTGTTCTCAGGTCGTGGTTCTCGGTAAGGTACTCGCGAAGCAAGAGGCTTCGGCATACTTTGATGGACGACCATGGCTCTGGTCGGTCATACAAGACAGCTATGCACGGCTATCGAGGCAATATGACGTGATGGTGATCGAGGGGGCGGGGAGCGCAGCCGAGGTCAATCTCAGAAAATGGGATCTGGTCAATTGGCCCGTCGTCAAGCTAGCTGATGCCAAGGTGTTGTTGGTGGCGGATATCGACCGAGGTGGAGTCTTTGCTCAAGTGATAGGGACATTAGACTTGCTGGAGCCGGACGAACGGGCCAGGGTCTGCGGGGTCATCATCAATAAGTTCAGAGGCGATGCCAAACTGTTTGCCGATGGGATGCGATTCCTGGAATCTCGCAGCCAGGTTCCAGTGTTGGGCGTCGTGCCATTTCTTCGTGATCTGATACTGGACCAAGAAGATAGTCTGGATCTGACCGGGCATCATCAGACAAGTTTTGTATCTGACCGAATCAATATTGCCGTCATTCTGTTGCCCCACATGAGTAACTTTACCGATTTTAATGCATTGGCGGCTGAAAATGATGTGTCCTTGCAATATATCACCTCTCCTCCGGCCCTCAACGGCGCCGATATCGTCATTATTCCCGGGAGCAAAAATACGCTGGCCGATCTCTCCTACCTGAAGGAACGAGGTTATCTAGGTACGTTGCAATGCCATATCGACAATGGTCAAGAGCTTATCGGTATCTGCGGTGGCTATCAAATGCTTGGCCGAACGATCACGGACCCCTACCAGGTCGAACAGGGAGGGATGAGCACCGGACTGGGGTACTTGAGCACGGAGACAGAACTCAAGCAGACGAAATACACCCTACAGACCGACGCCTACCCAACGGACTTCTTCTCGGTCGGCCATAACTTGGTCCGTGGATATCAGATTCATATGGGTGTCACGCGGCGAGTCAACGAACTTCCCTGTTTTCGAGTTTATCATCATTCCATATCAGGTGAGAACGCGTACCAGCCGATCGCCGAGGATGAAGATGGGTTTGATGGAGCTATTCGAAAAGACGGACTGGTGTGGGGCACATACATCCATGGGATGTTCGATGAACCGGGTTTTCGTCGTGCGTGGCTCAATCGTGCTCGCGTAAAGAAAGGGCTTCGACCGCTTGATACTCATGTTTCAAAGTCGGTCACCGCTCGGTTAAACAGCGAACTTGACCGGTGGGCTGATCATCTGTCCGAGAACGTCGACCTCTTTCGTCTCATCCGATAAAGTCGGTTTGCAGCATCCATCATGCGGTGTCCCTATCGATTCTCGGACTGGTATCCACACCAACCAGATTCGAAGAAAATGTCGATATTCACCCTTTTCTTGCCAATCATCAACAAGTCGCTACACTGCCTGAGGGTAGAGAGAAGCGCCTTTATGGAAGAGAGAGGAAGGGGTGTATGAGCAAAATCATGGTTGTTGATGACTCGTACGCAGAACTGCAACTGATCGAGTCATATTTGAAGGCCGCCCAACACACCGTTGTATCGTTCTCGACTGCAGATGGGTTGGAGGACAAGGTCGTCGCGGAAAAACCAGATCTTATCGTTTTGGATGTGGTAATGCCCGGCCGGAATGGATTTCAGGCGTGCCGGGATCTGAAAACTGATGCCCGCTTCAAGGGCATTCCGATTGTACTCTGCACCTCGAAGGGACAGGAAAGCGATAAGTTTTGGGGGCAGCAACAGGGAGCCAACGGACACGTCGTGAAACCGTTCAAGTCGGAGGATCTTTTGCAAGCGGTGAAGCTCGCATTGAGCTGAGAGCGCCGATCTTGCTTGGACAACGATCGATGATTTCCATAGGTGAGTTACCTCAGCTTCATTCAGATTCGGTTCCGGAGCAGCCCAGCGCCGCCGATTCCCTGCGCGTGTGTCTGATCGAGCTGGGCCAAGAACGGTTCGCCATAGACTTGCGTCAAGTCCGCGAAGTCTTTGAGCCCGAGTCTGTCACGCCCGTACCGGGAATGCCTGACTCGCTGGTCGGTGTCACGAATCTACGGGGAACCATCATTCCACTGGCAGATTTGAGAGGAGCGTTGGGCGTGTCCGCCTCCGTCATGCCGAAATATGCGGTGGTCGTCCGTCATGGCACACACCAAGTCGGTATTCTTGTAGAAGATGTGCCGGAAATCCGTACCATCCATTCAGACGATCTGATCACGCCCTCGGCTCATCCCACAGCCAAGCGCCACCCCATGGTTTCTCTATTCTTCAAAACCGAGAACAAACCGAGCGCCATACTGGAAATGTCTCGACTGTTGTCATCCATGGAAGAGACGGCCACTGGCCAGAGTTCATAACCCACCCCAGGAAGTGTTGATGTCGGCACAAATAAGCCCGATCGCGAGTCGTGCGCAGGAGGACAACCATGGCGGAGCTTAGGAAAACGTTAAAACGGTCGCCTCGTGCTTGGTTTAAGAATCTGAAAGCTCTGCACAAGATCCTGCTCGGGTTTTCCGCCATCGTGGTCGGCATGATGGCAATCGGATTCATCGGTTTGACGGGGCTGACGACACTGAAGAGCCAGCTGCGTTCCATTTACGATGAATCCACCGTAGGCGTCTCGCAGGTCGCGGTCAGCAGCACCTATCTCAGTCTCTATCACAATGCGCTGTTGAGTGTGGCTGACCAAAAACACAAAGAAGCGTTTGATGAGGCCATCATTCCCCTTGCCGAATTGAAGCGGCGGACCATGACGCCGATTGAGACGTATCGACCGTTCGCGACCCACGAAACGACGGACGGCCGTCGCGACGGACAAGAACTGGACGTCCTTCTTTTTACATTAAGGGAGTATTTTGCCTCCGCTGAAAGCGCCGTGGGAGCGTTGAACGATAGCTTTGACCCCTCGCTCTCGGACGAGCAACGGCAGTCGATGAGAGAGCTAGGAACCATGGTGCTGTCAACGGAGGTGGCATTGTGGCACGGCAGATCGACATGGCGGTTCCAATGGGTGGCGCAACTTATTCGAGACCTGGCCAGTGAATTGAACGAGAGCGGACAGCAGATGGCCGTTTACCTCACGAAGTTCATGCTTGGCGGAGCAGTTGTGGCTCTCCTCTTGGCCATCGCGATCGGATACTTCCTCGCGCGCAGCATTGTGAAAGACATCATCCATGTGGCAGATGTCGCGACACAGGCCGCGGCAGGCAATCTACAGGCGCGGGCGAGTCTAGAAAGCGACGATGAAGTCGGTCATATGGCCAAGGCGTTCAACATCATGTTGGATCGGATCACGGCTCTCGTCTCGACAGAAGAAGAACGGGACAAGATGCAAAAACAACTCGTGCAGTTCCTGGTGTTGGTGTCCGATGTCGGGAAAGGCGATTTGACCAAACGCGGCGAAGTGACAGCTGACATGTTCGGAAACCTGGCGGACGGATTCAACCTCATGATCCAGCGCTTTTCCCAGTTGATGAAGCAAGTGCGCCAGGCTGCTGAACGTGTCAATACCGCGGCGACCAAATTGAAAGACAATGCCGGACAAATGGCGGGAACCGCCAAGCATCAAGCTGAAGAATCCATCAAGGCTCTCGGCGCGGTAGAACAGTTGGCATCATCGATGCGTCAAGTGACGGACACCGCAGGAGCATCGTCCGATGCGGCCCGCCAGGTTTTGAAGGCCACTGAAGACGGTCGACTCGCGGTGCAACAAACCGTCCAAGATATGCAGCGCATTCAATTGGCGGTTCAACGGATGTCGAAACAAGTCAAGGGGCTCGGTGACCGTTCATTGGAGATTTCACAAATCGTCTCGACGATTCGGGATATCGCCAATCAAACCAATCTTTTGGCGCTCAACGCTGCGATCGAAGCCGCCGGAGCCGGTGAAGCCGGCGCACGTTTTGCCGTGGTAGCCGATCAAGTGCGGAAGCTCGCCGAGAGCTCCACACAGGCCACGCGTGAGATCGCGGATCTGGTGAAGGTCATCCAAAGCGAAACTCAACATGCGGTCGTAGCCATGGAACATGAAACTCAGGCGGTCGAGGACGGATCGGCTTCGGCCTTGCGTACAGGCGATGTGTTCAAAGAGATTTCGACCATCGCTCAACGGTCTGCCGAACTTGCGCAAAGCATTGCGGCTGCGGCTGCGGATCAGACCGTCTCCACCGATCAGGTCGGACGTTCGATCAAAGACTTTACCGGAGGCGCCGTGGCAACGCAAAAGGCCACCGATTCGGCGCGTGCGACGGTCGAAGACATGGCGACGTTGGCTGAAGGCTTGACCACTTCGGTGTCACAGTTCAAGCTGGTCTGAGAATCTCCCTCATCCGGTGAGCGAGAAGAACCTTCTGGCGCCAAGAGGGACCGATGAGCTCCGAGTTCGACAGGCAAAACCTCATCAGCATTTTCGTCCTCGAAGCATCGGATGGATTGGATGCCCTGACCAAGGCATTGCATCCTCCCAACGGACGAATCCCCACTCCTCTGGAACTGACGGATCAATACATTGTCGCCCATCGTATTTGCGGCGCCGCCGCCCTCTATGGTTTCAACGGAGTCGCCCAGCTCGCCGAACACCTGGAAACGTTACTTGAACGCACCTCACCGACTCCTGCCGCTCAGTGGAATGGAGTGGTCGATATAATGCGGAACATTACACAAAGCCTTCAGGTCGTCGTCCGCGCCATTGGGCAGGGCGGCGCTGAGGATGCGGAGACCATAGAACGCTGTTGGGCTTCGATAAAACAACATGAACCGTCCGTTGTCACCGAGGAATATATGTATCCCGGACTGGATGCCGAAATCTTGTCGTATTTCGTTCCTGAAGCGAAGGAGTATCTCGACACTATCGAGGAGTTGATCCGTCTTCTGAGAGATAAGAGAGATGATGAGGACTCAATATACCGGCTTTTTCGTACGTCACACACGCTAAAAGGCTCGGCGTACACCGTAGGCTTCCAGGTCATCGGCGACGTTGCCCATCCGATGGAGGATTGCATGGTCGCGGTTCATGAAAAACGCCTTCCTCTCAGCGATGGTCTCCTTGACCTGCTGGCGAATGCCGCAGAATTGATCCGACTCATTCTTCTGCGTGACTCCTCCAGCAGAAGCCAGCTCCAACGGGACATTCCAGATCTTATAAATCGTCTCGCCCAGGCGTCTGTAGATACCGCCACATCACCTTTACTCGCCTTTCCATCAGATGGGACCGAAACGTCTGGCTCGAATTCTGTCCGGCATGAGCCTGTTGTTAACCCGAGAGCTCAACCAGGGGATTTATCTGACAGGTACTTGATTCCAAATTTGGAGCCGGAAGTGCTCTCCTATTTTATCCCAGAAGCGCAGGAGTATTTGGAAGTGTTGGAAGCCAACCTCCTACGGTTGGACAAAGACCCGCACAATAAGGACCTGATCAATCAGTTATTCCGCAGCGCGCACACCTTGAAAGGATCCGCCTATACGGTCGGATTTCAATCGATCGGCGACCTTGTCCACCATGTCGAAGATTTCATGGATGCGGTACGGGACGGTACCCTCCGCGTGTTGCCGGGTCATACGGACCTTATGCTTCGGGCCATCGATGTTGTGCGAGTGCTCATGCGGAGAGAACTCAATACGGTGGAGGACACGAGGCAACAATTCGATAGAGCACGAACCGAACTCCGACAATTGGATCAGCTTACCACGCGCGCGACGAGATCAGAGCCTCGAGATGAGAAAACCTTCGCTTCCAGGATCGCGGACCAGTTCGGAGGCAGCGCGTCTGGAGGAGGAGGGGATCGGGCCACGAGCGAGACGTCAAGGGAGGAACGAGAGGTTATCCGTGTCAGTCATGGACGGCTCGAACGGCTGATGAACCTCGTCGGAGAGCTCGTCATTGGACGAGGCCGGTTGGAGCAACGGCTGCGAGTTTTGGATCAACTGTCACAACAAGTTTTGGCATTCAAACGTCGCTTAGTGGATTCCGTCCAATCATTTGCCGACAAACATACCTTCACGTATCTAGAAGCTCCGACTAGTCCGATGACGTCTGCAGGGCAAGAGCTTCCCCTGATCGGTGATTTTGGCAACCTCGAGTTGGACAAGTACGACGATTTCAATATCTTGGCTCGGCGCATCGGAGAAGTCACCGCCGATATCAGTGAGTCGATGGCGCAGTTGGATGAATCCATTTCAAACGCCCAGGGCGAGATGACTCAACTTCAACATTTGACCTTGTTGATGCGGGACGAAATCGCGCGAGCCCGCATGGTTCCAATCGGCACACCGTTCACCAGGTTCCGTCGAGCGGTCAGAGACATCGCCCGAACCTCGAACAAGGAAGTGTCCCTCGTCACCTCGGGCGAGCAGACGGAAGTTGATACCGGAATCGTGGAGCGATTGGTGGATCCATTGGTGCATTTGGTCAGGAACGCCGTGTACCACGGCATCGAACCGGCAGCTGATCGAATTGCAAAGGGCAAACCAGCCGTTGGAACCGTCTATCTCCACGCAGCTCATCGGGGCAATTCGGTCATCATCGAAGTCGAGGACGATGGAGCGGGATTGGATTTGGACAAAATACGCACCAAAGCCGTCTCGATGGAACTCGTGTCATCACAGCAGATCCAAGCCATGTCGGACATGGACATCCTTCAGTTGATTTTCATGCCCGGTTTTTCCACGGCCGACGAGATAGGAGACCAAGCAGGTCGAGGCGTAGGGCTGGACGTGGTCAAACGAGTCATTGAAGGCATGAACGGGAATATCGACGTGGAGTCTGAGTCTGGTATTGGGACCAAATTCACCCTGAATCTCCCTCTCACCCTCCTTATTGCCACTGCACTACTCGTGCGAGTGGGTACCGAACGATATGCAATTCCATTGGTAAGCATTCAAGAAGTCACCATGCCGACTCCTTCTTCGATGCGAGAGGAAGGTGAGCGTAAATTCTTGCAGGTCGACGACAAGCTGATTGAATTGCAATCGCTCCATCACATTCTCCGTCGAGAATCAGGAACCATCGATTGGACCATGCCGGCTGTGATCGTTCGGACGGCCGGATCTCCTCTGGGATTAGCGGTTGACGAACTGTTGGGTCGCCAAGAAATCGTCATTAAGCCACTTGGATCACTGAAACCTCTGGACCGATCGTTTTTCGGAGGCGCGACCATTGATTCAGAAGGGCATGTTGTCCTTGTGATCGATCCAAGCCGTTTGACGCCTAGACATACGAAGGACTCGGTTGCACGAACACGCCTGGTCAAGTCCCAATCTCTGCCCAAAGAGCCCGCGCAAACTGCGGCGGTGAATGACCCGAACGAGGCTCGACTGCTCTTGATAGACGATTCGTTGAGCATCCGCAAATTCGTCGGGAGAATGTTGGAGTCTGCAGGATATCCGTTCGATACAGCGGTCGATGGCGAAGATGGATTGCGAAAGACCTCGACGACGAGTTACCGTATGATTCTCACCGATCTCGAAATGCCGAAACTCAACGGATTCGAAGTCATTCAAGCGCTCAGAAGTCGTCCGGAAACACGACATACACCGGTAGTAGTCATGACGACGAGAGCCCGAGACAAGCATCGGCAGATGGCACTGAACCTCGGCGCCAATTCTTATATTTCCAAACCGGTGGAAGAACGGACGTTGCTTCAGGAGGTTGAACGGTGGCTTGGCAAGGCGCCGGCTTTGCACAAGTAACCCTGTGGAAATACTCGTATCATTTGACGGAATCGGACTTGTTACAGACAATGGGTGAAACGATCGTAGGGATAGGCATACGGAAACCGATGACGGGAACTCCGTCGCCAGCATCTCCATCACGATTTCTCATCGTGACATTGGGCCGACGGTATCTGGCGTTGGATGTCGAATCGATTGCCGGGCTGTTGACGCTTGATGAGATTGGAGGCGTCACAAATCCCACACTGCACGGCATGGAGTACGGGATCATTGATCTAGCCGATCGACTGAGCGTGTCGCATGATCAGAATGGAGCCAATACACGTATCGTACTGCTTTCTGAGCATGGAGGGCGTGGCAGTATTCGAGTCTCCACGGTGGAGGGATTTCTTGAACTCCAGTCGTCTCAAATTCTGCCGCTACCGACACAATTCCAGGGACCGGAACAGCACTGGTATCGAGGCATGATCCTATTCCAGCGAAGTGTTGCATTGGTGCTCAATATCGCCTGGGTTCTTGAGGGACGGGTGCCCGGCATAAACGGTGGCGGGGGACAGAGATCCACGCCCGGATTAGCGGCTTAAACGACTCCGGCACGCGACAGCGCATATGCTAAGAAGCGGTCAAAAGCCTCGGCGGGAAACAGGATGTCCATCATGGCAACTGTTGGTCTTTTCTGTGGGTGGAAGGCGACTGGCGGTCAACACATCGAACGTCTCGAGTGTTTCCCAGTGGAACGGTTCTATTCCTGTCGCTGGCCAAACTCCTTTTATTACTGCGGTGGTTCGTCATGGACAAGTCGTGTTACCGGTATTCGATCTGGCCGCATCCCTTCATCTTGCTGTGCAAGGGAGTAGTCCGTTGTGCCTGAGGATGAAACATCCTCTCGGAGAGATGGCTGTGTGCATCGATGAAGAGATTCCGGTTCTCCATACCGTTGATCCGGCCACGCTCCAGATATACCGAGGCAAAGATTTGCCGGCCGAAGGCAGTTATACCAACGGCCTGGATGAAATTCCTATCCTTTCTGTATCACGACTTGGGTCGACGATGTCATGATCTCCCTAGTACCGGGGTGGGACGAAAGGTGCATGCATGCCGAAGATCTTGATCGCCGATGACAGCATCGCGGTTCGCAAAGTCGCAGAGCGACTGTTGACCGAGGCCGGCCTCGGCGTCACGCTCGCGGCAAACGGAGAGGAAGCCTTGGCCTATCTTGCGAAGGAACGGCCGGATGTCGTTGTGTCCGACGTCATCATGCCGGATAAGAGTGGATATGAAGTGTGTGCCTTTGTTCGTGGACATGCAACCCTCTCCACAACACCCGTGCTGCTCATCTCCGGAATCGTGAACGATGAAGTGACCAAGCAGGCCGTGTCCTGCCGCGCAGATGGCGTGTTGAAAAAACCATTTCAAGGTACGTCTTTGAAGGATCGTGTCCTCGAACTGATTGCCAAGCAGCAGGAGCCCGCACAAGCCGCAGTCACCGGCTCTGTTAACGCTCCGACAAGCTCCTCGGTTGAGAAGGCGATACAGATGTCGAGCCAACCGCAACAGAGTCTGCGCGAGGACCTCGGCAAACTCAAAAACACTGAAGAACAGTTACAGGCGGAACAACTTCGTTCGGAAGAACTGACCAAACGGCTCTCTGAGTTCACTGAGCAACTCGCGAGAGCCAAGGATCACGAAACGCTGTTGGCGGCCGAACGAAAACGGGTCAGCGATCTTCAGGAAACTCTCTCGAAACTGGAGCGACAAGTATCACGAATCCCCGAGCTGGAATCTGCCCTGAAGACAGAACAAGAGGCAGTCTGTGCATTCAAACAAGACGCCCAGAACTGGCGCAAGGCATCTGACCGAATCGCAGAACTGGAGTCTGCTCTACACACCGAACGGGCGTCGGCGGAGGAACTCGTGCAACAGTTGGAGGATTTTGAGCAGATATCAACTAAGGCCAAAGACCTGGACGCCAGACTCGCGCGTACGGAACAGCGGGAAGCTGAACTACACCAAAAAATGCAGGGTCTCGAGTCGGAACTTTCGACCGAAAGAGAGAGGCTTACAGAAGCAATAAGACAACGTCAAGAGTCGGAGAGCGTGGCGTTGAGAGTTCCGGAATTGGAAGGACTCCTCGCCGTTGAACGAGATCGCAACGGCATGCTCGCGCGGCGAGTGGTGGAGGCTGAACAAGCCGCCGAAAACGCCACAAAACGACTTGAGGAAATGGCCCGCAAGTTAAGCGAGATTGCAGGATTGGCCTCCCAACTTGGAAACGGGAAGGGGCAATCCTAATTCCACCGACAGTCAGATGCTCGCGGGTGTGTTGAAGGGCCGAAGACGATGTCCGTTGAAACCGAGGATGCATTCCAGAAAGAGCTCGTTGAGCTTTTTGTTCAAGAGGCACAGGAATGGCTTCAACAAATTCACGTCGCGCTCGATGAACTGCAACAATCTCCCCCTTTGGAACGCCATCGGGCCTTGGCGCAGACGATCAAAGTAGGGATTACGAACCTTGGCGGATCTGCGGCTACACTCAACCTGAGCGACGTCGAACGAGCGAGTTTCTCCACCCTTCCATTTGTTGAAGCCGTTCAAAATCCTTCCACGCAAATCTCCGTCGACGACTTCATCGCACTCTGCAAACACCTGGGACACATTCACGGCGCACTGACCAGATCGACAGGTGTGAGTTTTGAGGAGAAACATGTACCAGCTTTTGCCCAAGATTCGTCCACGAAGATTCCGACGAAAGACTTTTTGATATTGCTGCGAGATCTTCACACTCAACGTCAGACAGCCAACAGATTCCAACGCAACTTGATTCAAACGATGGTGGCCCAGGCGGAGGGGTTGTTGGATCGTAAAGTGGAACAATGCGATGTGGCTTCCATCCACGAGTTTCTCGATCGGTCAGCCGAAGGAGATCAAGGCTTTCTCAATGTCGTTCGACAAGCTGTTCCACAGTTAAGGACTATCCTTCAGACACTCAAGAATGATCGCGTCGTCCAGAATTCACCGTCCCTCGACTTACAGAATCCTATTGAGCACGTCGCACAGCTGTGGTCCGCCGCGCAACAGGTCAATGCTTCCAATGCGATGGTGTTTTTTATGGGATTACACAGTTTCCTCGTAATCGTGACCCAGCACCATGCGATGGTGAACGCCACACACTTCGACGCAATCCAATCACGGCTGGGACAGAACATGGAGGAGATCGAGGAATGGGCGGAAAGCGGGCGGATGGAGCGCGTGGCGATACAAAACGTATTACCTCATTAAGCGAGCTTCATACCAGAAGCACCCGCCCCCGGACGGGGAGCTGGAACGAAACGGATCCACTCATGCCACTTGTCGATACGATATCCCATCATAATCTGAGTCAGGATTCGTCCTATGTGGCGCATTGGGGACTACACCTTCACCCATTTGAAAATGTGCCGGACCCCAAGTTCTATGTACCCTCAATCCAACATGACATGGCGATAGAGCGACTGCTGTACGGGATCCATGCCCGCAAAGGAATGGTGCTGCTGACCGGCGAAATCGGCAGTGGGAAGACTCTCCTCAGTCGTACTGTGATTCTCAAACTTTCTCGATCACGGTATGAAATCGCTCTCGTATCAAACCCGACTATTCCGGGGAACGAATTTCTCGGTGAGCTCCTCTTCCAACTGGGATTGGATCCCCACGGAACACGCGCGGAACAATTACGTCGCCTGAACGATCAGCTGCTTGCTAACTACCATAAGGGAGTCGACACCGTTGTCGTGGTGGATGAAGCCCAGGCCATCGAGCACGACCGCGTGTTTGAAGAGCTGCGCCTTCTCAGTAATTTCCAGCTCAATGACCGATTTCTCATCACACTCGTCCTCATCGGGCAACCGGAACTACGGGAACGCATCGATCGTATTCCGCAGCTCGCCCAGCGAGTAGCCGTTCAACACCACATCGGGTATTTGGATCGTGCCGAGACAAAATCCTATGTCTTGGCTCGGCTTGCCGCCGCGGGAGTCGCGCTGCCGATATTCTCGGCTCGCGCGATTTCTTCCATTTATCATTTCACCGGCGGTGTATGCCGCTTGATCAATTCGCTGTGTGACCTGTGTCTTCACTACGGTCGAATTTCGGGAGCGCATCAGATCAGACGCTCATTGGTGGAAAAAGTCGCGAATGACCTGCTGCAGCGGCGGGCCTCCATCGGTCTGGGGGTGATGCCTTGACGACCTGGTACAATGAAGCCGAGCATGTGGTGGGCGAGATCGCGACCGCAGTTCAGAACCAGCATTCTGTATCGCTCGAACGGCTTGAAGCTCTGGCAAGAGATGTCGTTTCATCTTTGCAACACAACGATGAGCTGGTGGTGGAAGCACTCGCGGGTCCTGACGGGTCACCACTCATTACCAACCTAATCAATGTGGCGATACTCGGAACCAAGGTGGGGATCGGCCTTGGGTACTATGGAGACGAACTATACCAGTTGGCCCTCGGTGGATTTGTCCATGATATCGGATTATTTGCCGTACCAAAATCCTTGATCACCAAGGCAGGCCGATTGAACCAGGAGGAGCGGAGGCTGATCGAACGGCATCCTGATCTGGGCCATCAGATTCTTGAGAAATGCGGGCCGGCGTATCGTTGGTTGGCTCAGTTAACCTTACAGGCACACGAACGTTTCGATGGACAAGGATATCCCAATCGGCTCACGGGAAGAGAGATCAGCGAAATGGCTCAGATCTTGGGCGCTGTTGACATATTCGATGCATTGGTGAGCGAGCGTCCCTACCGCCGTCGCTTGCTCCCGCACGAAGCAGTCAAGGAACTCCTGGTCACTGAACGGCGGGCCTTTCCTCGAGAAATCTTGAAGGCGCTTGTCCAGCAATTCTCGCTGTTCCCCCTTGGGACTAGGGTACGATTGACAACCGGGGACATTGGAACAGTAACCAAGGTGAATACCGGTTATCCCCTTCGTCCGGTGGTACGGCTCGACGATCCGCAGGAACAAGCATATGAGGGGCCTCGTTCTTGTCAAGTTGATTTGAGCCATACCCCACTGTTATCTATCGCCGAAACTCTCAATCCTCCGGTACCGGGACGTGTCACATTCGCAGATACCTCTTCCCAGCCGACAACCTCCGTGGTGCCGACCGCGGTGTCTGATTCCTTCGCTTTGTTGCTCGAAAGTCTGGATGCGATTGCGTTGACACTGCAAGGCGTGGTGGAAACCAGAAAGACGTCGTTAGAATCTTCAGACGTCAGTGCTGATCCCGACATGATTATCGACAGTCACAGGCCGATTCACCACCCCCAATAAGTATGCGGTACCCTCAGATCATGCAATTGCACGGTTGAAGAGAACGAACGCACGTCCCTCGGAATAGGCGACCAAAACGAATCACGATGAGTTTCCGATCTTCGATTCAGTTCTGAATCTCTCGCAGGCGCATCGTTCGGTCTTCATCGAATACTTTGGTGAATCGCTGCATCCCTCGCTACAGTGTAATCCGCAGCTGAACGTCAATCGCTCTGTTCTGGATCATCTGATGACAGATTCTGTCTGTTCAGTTCAAGACGATATCATGGGGTCCAGCCCATACCGTGCTACATGGAACTGGTCCTGCGAGTCACCCATCAGATCGAAATCAACGAGTTTTGTCCTCTTGTTCTACCCTTTGCTGTGGAGATCGAGATGGTTATAATGGGCTCGGCCACTCCGAGTATCTTGACCATTGCAAAGGGAAACACGTGCCAAAGCTCGTCAATGTTCATCATCCGCAACAGACCGTCCAGCAAGCCCAGGAGTACGTCAAGACGTACATCCTCCTGCCGTCCGGCCTTCTCGGACTCATCTGTGTGATCGGGGCTGTGGGAGGTCTAGGATATCAGTGGCTCGCCACCGACAGCTATACGTGGGATACCTTCTATCAGAGTTCCGGATTATTCATGTCCGGTGTCGGGTTGGGCGCGGCCCAGACGCTCTATCAGCGGTACCTCCTGCGCGCGTTTCCGGAAGTTCTCGCGGCCCGCATGAAAGAAGGGCTGAATCGTCAAAAAGGAAAGCTCAAAAAGAGGTCCGACGCGACGACCATCGAGCACCCGGGGCGCCAGTTCGTCCCGCTCGCCTATCTGTTCGGCGTGATGATCCTGGTCGGCGGCACCGTTGCGGCGTCCGTCTATGGCCGTGTGAGTACGTTTCCAGCGCTCCTGATGCCGTGGGCCGGATTCTATTGGGCCAGGCTGTTCTTATGGCGGCGAGTAATCAAAGTAGAGCCAGCGGCGAAGTAAGGCCTCAGCGCTTGTTGGAGCGAGCGGCTTGGGTTCGAGCAATCCGGCCGGGCGTTTTTTTCATGCGAGTTTCGAGGGTCGCCACACGCTGTTCCAAGTCCCGTACAAGCTGCTTCAACTCGGGCAACTGGAAGATCACTCCCTGAACCCTCAGGGCCTTTTCACGCGGCATCGCGGGAATGCCTCCGACGATCTGGTTCGACTCCACACTACGATTGACTCCGGATTTGGCCGCGATCATCACTTGATCACCGATGGTCAAATGATCCGAAAGCCCCGCCTGACCGCCGATCATCACGTGATGACCGATGGTCGTGCTACCCGCGATGCCAACCTGTGCAACGAGAATGCAGTGCTCCCCCACCGTGACATTGTGGGCAATCTGGACGAGATTGTCGACCTTCGTACCCCGCTTGACCATGGTCCGCCCGAATGTCGCGCGGTCCACCGTTACGTTGGCTCCCAATTCAACGTCATCTTCGATGACGACGCCGCCGAGTTGCGGGATCTTATGGTGACGGCCCTGATGCTGCACGTATCCGAACCCATCGGCTCCGATCACGGTTCCACTATGTATGATCACCCGCGCACCCAAGGTACAGCCTTCACGCACGACGACATTTGGATAGAGCACGGAATCGTCCCCGATCGTTGAATCCGATCCGACGAAGACTCCCGGATAGAGCGTGACCCGATTACCGATCGTCACGCGGTCGCCCAACGTGACGAACGGCCAGATGGAAGGATCGGCCCCGATCCGCACATCGGCGCCCTGTGTCACCTGTTCGGCAACGCCTCGAGGAGCTTGCGGACGGACAAAAAACGTCTGAGCGACGCGCGCGAATGCCAACATCGGATTATCCACGACGATTTGCGGCACGGCGAGGTCGGACAAATGCCGATGGACCAGGAGCGCCGCTACGGGAAGATTGGCCGCGGCCTTGGACATTTTATCGTTGGTGATGAAGGACAATGCCTGGGGATCGGCTTGACCGAGACTCGTCAAACCGGAGATCGGTGTCTGGCTGTCGCCGTGAATGGTCCCCCCGACCACCTCTTGGATTTGAGCTAACGTGATGGGTGTGGGCAGTTGAGGCTTACTCATCGGGCCGCGACTTTCTTCTTACCGGAAGTCACGGAGGATGTCTTCTTTGGTTTGCCGACGGAAGTGGGCTTGGCTGACGCTGTCTTCTTGGGAATGGATTTGCCGGCGGTGGTCTTGGCCGGGGCGGCCTTGGCTGATTTCGATTTACCTGCCGCGGTGGCGGGTTTCGCCGATTCAGGCTTGGATTCGGTCTTCGATTCGACGAGCCGTCGATGGACATAGGCCGCCACGGTACCCACCGTACTCAATCCCGGCAGATCCTGATCCGGGATTTGAAGCTTGAATCGTTCCTCGATCTCGAAAAGCAGTTCGATGATGGCAACCGAATCGAGCCCGAGATCATCGCGGAGATGATGAGACTCGGTGATCGACGCCGGATCGCGTTTGAGATAGCTGGCCAAGGCCTGAATGATTTTGGAGGTGACCGCAGGATCGATCGATTCAGTCATTATGAAGCTCCTTCAGTGGTATGAGGCTCGTCGCCTGTGAATTCGGCAAGGGGCCCCTCGATATCGTTCAACTGATTCTTACGCCACAAACTTTTTAAAGACCACCGTGGCATTGTTGCTGCCGAATCCGAATGCGTTCAAGAGGGCGTACCGGACCTTTCGCTCTTGGACGGCACGCCGAATGCCATCCATGCGGCACGCCGGATCCGGCTCCTCGTAGTTGGCCGTAGGATGGATTTGTCCGGTGTGGATCGACAAGGTGGTGGCGACGGCACCGATCGCGCCGGCGGCTCCCAAGGTATGGCCGATGAGCGACTTCGTGGCGTTGACGGCGATCTTGTCCGCGCGATTCTTGAACAGACTCCTGATCGCTTTGGTCTCGACGGCATCGCCGATCGTCGTGGACGTTGCATGGGCGTTGATGTAGTCGACCTGATCCGGCCCGATGCCGGCGGAATCCAGGCCGATCTTCATGGTCGTCGAAATTTCCTGCCCGTCTTCCTGGGGAATGACCATGTGATAGGCCTCGCTGGTGGCGGCATATCCGGCAAGTTCCGCATAGACTCGAGCTTTCCGCTTCTTGGCATGCGCCAAGGATTCCACGATCAATGCGGCAGCGCCTTCTCCCATGACGAACCCATCGCGGCGCCGATCAAAGGGACGTGAGGCACGTTCCGGAGACTCGTTGAACTCGCTGGAAAGCGCACGCAAGGAACAGAACCCGGCAAAGACCAACGGCGTGATGCTCGCGTCCGCTCCGACGGCGATAACGACGTCGGCTTGTCCGCTGCGAATACTTTGCAAAGCTTGTCCGAGGGCATGGGCACTGGAGGAACAGGCGGTCGAGATCGTGAGGTTCGGGCCTTTGGCGCCGTGCGCCATCGCCACGATGCCGGACGCTGAGTTCAGTGTGATCGTCGGAATGAAGTTGGGATGGACGCGATGCGGACGTTGCGTCTTGAAGAGCTGCGTGATCTCACGCTCGCCCATCACCATTCCTCCCATTCCGGCTCCGACGATGACTCCGACACGATGCGGCGCCTCCTTGGCCATGTTCAGATCGGCATCGGCGAGTGCTTCCTTCGTGGAGACCAAGGCGAATTGCGCATAACGGTCCACGCGACTCGCCTGTGTGGCCGACAAATACTGCTCCGGAGAAAAGTTGTGGACCTGCCCCGCCACGCGCGAACGATAGCCGGACATGGGAAACCATCCAAGGGACGGGATCGCGGTCACCCCCGAACGACCTGTGAGAGCCGCCTTCCAGAACTCACTGACGCCGATCCCGATGGGAGACACTACCCCGAGACCAGTAATGACTACACGCGAGGCCATGCTTGTCCCTCCTTCTGGGCGCTCACGGCGCCTTTCTTACCGGAAGACCGATAGACAGTCAACTAGGAAACCTCTCTTCAATTCTTCAATGCCGAACTTTCAATAATAGATAGAGGCCAAAGCTGAGAAACAACGCATTAGCCATCCATCCGGCCATCATGGGAGCCAACGCTCCCCCTCGTCCCAGTGCGATCGCGACAGAGTGTGTGGTCCAGTAGCAGAATCCGACGACGAACGCCTGTCCGATACCCGCAGCCATGTTACCTCCACGGACCCCGCTTCGGCGCAAACTCAACGCGATCCCGACCAGCACCATCACAATGGCCACCAAGGGGAACGCGATCCGACCGTAATAGTCAGTCAGGAGACGAGCGAACGAGAACCCCTCGTGCCGAAACCGTCCGAGATAATTCTGGATTTCGCGAAACGTCATGGTTTCCGAGTTCCCCACCAGGGAAGAGGAAAAATCCTCGGGAATCAAGGGAATATTCATCGTCTGTTCCGTGAAGGACACGACCTCCACGGTGTCGTCCGATTGGAACCGGCGATGATGGCCGTTCGATAGGGTCCAGCCGTGGGGCGTATAGCGGGCTTCAGCCGCTTCGGTAACCCGGTCGAGTGTAAACGGCGGGCGAAAATAAAAAATCCGCACATCGCGAAGAGTCTTGCCTGCACTGTCGATCTCGCTGACTTCCATCAGACTGTCGGCGCCGATACGGGCCCAGGGTTGAGCGGCTTTCACGGTGACGGGAGCCGGTCGTTGTTCGATCTGGATCACGCGTACTTCGTCGGCCTTCTCCGACGCGAGCGGAATGACGGTCGAGCTGAAAAAGAAGAGAATCATGGATACGCCGGAGGCGAACAGGAGAAACGGCGAGGTCATCCACAACAAGCTGATTCCACAGCTCCGCATGGCGGTGATTTCGTTGCTGCGCGCAAACAGGCCAAGCGTGAGCAAGGTCGCGACCAAGATCGCGAACGGAGCGACCTGGAACGAAATCGAGGGAATTTTCAGCGCGAAATACGTGAGAATGGGGACGATCCCCGATTCGTAACGCAAGAACCGACGAACTTTCTCAAAAAAGTCGATCACCAGGTAGATGGTCACCAAACCGGAAAAGCACATGCCAAAAATTTTGGCGTATTCACGCAGGATATATCGGAAGAGAATCGTCATACCGCTATTGTCTGCTCATCCTGAAGAAAAGGACGACGGTGATGATGACAAAAATGATGTTCGGCAGCCATGCGCCCATAAAGGGATGGAGGACCAAAGCCGTGACGAGGAAATCGCACCCGACATTCAGGATATAGAACGCGATGATGATGCCGATGCCGACGGCAAATCCGCCGATCCGTCCAGACCGCTTCGAGACGATGCCGACCGGCACACCGAGCAGACAGAATATCAGCGAAGCGGTGGGAAAGGCCAAATCTTTATAATATTCCATCAGACGTCGAAGAGAGCCGGCATCCTTGCCGCCGGATTCGGCCAGCCGAGCCATGATCTGCTCATACGACGGGCGTTCTTCGGTGACCGAATAGCTGCTGAGATTCAGGTCGATCTTGAGATCGTAACTGGCGAACGAAATCTGCCGATACTGATCGACCTCACGCTCACGCGGTCGGCTATGAATGACGCCGTTGACCAACTGAAGCGCCACCTGCGCATGGGCGGTGTCCATAAAGACGCGATATTGCTCCGCCACGATCACGCGAGGCTCATCCGGCAACCGTTCATCGGAGATGAAAATGCCTTCGGCCGGACGGTCCGGCTCACCCTCCGGAACATAGATCATCATGTGCGGAATCGGCTCATTGAAGGTGCCTCGCTCCAAAGCCAAAACCAGCTGATCTTTAAGTAGGTTGAGCGCCACCTTCTTGAGATTCAAGGAGCTCCATGGCTGTCCCCATTGAGACAAGACCAAGGTCAGTGTAAAGACACCTACTGAGAAGAGAAGCACCGGCTGCGAAAGACGATACAGGCTGAGTCCGGTTGCACGCATGGCGACCAGTTCCTTGTCATAGGACAACCGGCCGAATGCCGTGACCGACGCGATCAAGCCCGCGATGGGGAGCGTGAGAACGAGGCCGGAAGGAAGCAGCATCGCGATCACTTTGACGATCGCCCAGAAACCGACGCCTTTGGACACCAGCAATTCGACCAAACGCAAGAGTTCCCTGGTCAACATGACAAAACACAGCGCGCCGAGGCTGAGCCCAAACGGAGAGAGGAGTTCCGTGAAAATGTAGCGGTCGAGCAGTGTTCGTAAGATCACAGAATGGCTGGAACGAAGAAATTGTGAGTACTATAGGGAAGTCCTTCTCACCTGTAAACACGAGGGAACATCCACGCCCCAAAGATTCGCTTGACAGAGTATGAAGCCTATGTTACATGCAGCGCGACTTTCCACTCAACTGATGGGTTCCGTGAGCGATGCATCACTCCTTCAGGTGCCCGTCCCTTCCGCCAGCCGGGTTCGTGCCCAATCCATTTTTCATATTGATATCAGGGCGATTGAGTGGGCCTCTACGTAACCAATCGTAGTTGTTGAAAAAAGGAGGATTCTGTGAAGACAAAAGGAACGGTCAAGTGGTTCAACGATCGAAAAGGCTTTGGATTCATCCGGTTGGATAGCGGAGAAGATGTCTTCGTCCACTACTCTGCATTACAGGGAGAAGGTTTCAAGACCCTCAAGGAAGGGGAAAACGTCGAGTTTGACATCGTGCAGGGGGCCAAGGGTCCTCAAGCGGCCAATGTGCTCAAGTCGGCGATCGCCGCACCGTAAGCCTCTTCTCTTCCATGTGGTTCCGTCGAAGAGCCGCTCCCGACAAGGGGACGGCTCCTCGATAGGAATGCTTTCCTGTCTGATTCTTCCATTTTCTAGACAAAAACCCTGGTGACTGTTAGCGTTCGGTTGTTCTGGTCGTGGAGGTTTCATTGTGCCCCCGGATAGAAGCCGAGTTCTTCAACAAGCCCAACTTTTCGCTTCCCGCGGACAGTACGAAGCGGCCATAGCCGAATGGAAGAAGTTGGCCGCCGAAACCCCCGCCGACGGCACTATTCACAATACGATCGGTGATTTGCAGTTAAAGCGGAACGTTCCGGGGGAAGCCGCTTCGGCATTCTTCCAGGCAGCCTCGGCTTTTCGGGCCGAAGGCGCCACACTCAAGGCCATTGCCGCCTTTAAGAAAGTCCTTAAATGCGATCCTTCTCGATACGAAGTCTATCGCCATCTTGGGGATCTGAACGTGGAACGCGGACTCATCAGCAGTGCGGTCCAGGATTATCTCACCCTCGGGAAATACTACCTCAAAGAGCGTCGAGGCAAAGACGCACTCGACATTTACAAGAAGATCGTCCTCCACGACCCATCGAACCTCGGTGCGCAACAACGCGTGGCCGAACTTTGCATCCAGGAAAACCAGCAAGACGAAGCGACCAAGGTCTACCTCCAGTTGGGCCGCGAACGATCGGCCCAGGGACGCTACGATGAAGCAAAAGATGCATATCTCGCCGTCCTGAGGATCGATCCCGCGAACAACGAAGCGGCCCAATTCGTCGAAAGCATAAAGAAAACCGGAACCGCATCGATCAAAGCGATGAAACCGGGGTCCACCGCTCCGGTGCAGAAATCGTCCGAACCGGTCGACCTGTTGGCCGAAGCCGTTCGTCGCATCGACGAGAGACAGTACGCCGGCGCGGAAGCAATTCTGAACCAAATGTTGACGCGAGAACCGGGGAATCCCCAGGTCTGTCAACTCCTGGCCCGGTTACATTTGCAACGGGGGGATGTACAAGTCGCATTGGGCGAATATCGCTTCTTGGCGGGAGCGGCGTTGCGGGCGCACGATTTGGTTCTGGCGGAATCGCTGATTCAGGAATTCCTATCCGCAGACCGGAACTCGGTCCCCATGCTGGAGCTGAACGGAGAACTGCACGAAGAAAAAGGCGATAGCGCAGGAGCCGCATTGCAATATGCGAGGGCTATCGAGCTCCTGTTGGAGCACCCGGAGCCCGGCATGGAAAGTTTGCATGAAGAGCTCTTCGAAAAGGTACGTTCGCTGTCCAACGATGACGCGCTCGTGAATCGGTTGATGGCAAAGATGAAGAGAAGCGTTCCGACGGAACTGAACGGATCCGATCAGAACGTGGCCGAACCAGAAACCTCATTATCCCACATCGAGTCCCCCTTGATGCAGGGTGGATCACTGGAGGCTGATTCGGACGAGAGTCAAGCTGTCAATCCAAACGGTCACCTGAAGGATGATCGCGAGTTTTCGCTCGTCGGTGCGGCACCGGACGACGGCAACCCTTTCGCAAAAGAAAGTGGCCCACAACCCGCCGGAGCTGAATTGAATGAGGCTTCAAGCAGCCATCGCGCACAGGACCGAACCGTCACGGTCCCACAGGTACCCATAGCAACGCCCTCAGCGGATCTCGAAGTCACGACGGTGTTACCGGCCTCCGCACAGCCGCTTCAAGATGAGCCGCCGGCCGGACCACCAGTCTCTACACAAACAGTACAGAGGGCCGGAGATCCTATATCAGACGGGTCGGGTGCGCTCGGCAAACCCGCCGCTGCTTCACCCGAAGAGAAACAAAATGCAGTGGCATCACCAGACTATGAGACGCATTATGCCCTCGGCGTGGCATACAAAAACATGGGATTATATGGGGAAGCCAGGGAAGAATTTCAGGTGTCGATGAGCAGCGACTCGTTCTATTTGGATTCGGCACTGATGACCGCGGTCTGTCTCAAAGAAGAACGGCAGCTCGCTCTGGCCATCCAGGGATTGGAAACCGTCTTGGCTGATCCGCGTTGCCAAGGGGCTAAGGGTCAAGCCATTCGTTATGAGTTGGGCCTACTCTATGAGGCGGAAAAACAGTGGGAAAAGGCCGCTCATGCCTTTCAGTCTATTCCGTCGTTCCATGATGTCCCCCAGCGACTGGCAGCCCTGAAGGGGAAACATGGGGGAGGGGATCTCGGTTTTCGCTACGCTTTGTAACGTTCGGTTGATTTCTCGATTCCTCACTATAGCGTGGTTAGGCCACCCGATTCGGGGCCTGGCGTCCTTCCAGCGCGGCAGCGATATTTTCCAAACAGATGAGTCCCATACGAACGCGAGTTTCGAGCGTCGCCGATCCCACATGAGGAAGAAGAACCACGTTCGACAGAGATCTCAAGCCAACAGAGACGAGCGGTTCTTTCTCGTAAACATCCAGTCCGGCCCCCGCAATGGTTCGTGCCTCAAGCGCCGATTCCAACGCCGCTTCATCGATCACCGGACCTCGCGACGTGTTGATGAGGTATGAGGTCGGCTTCATCAGCCCCAGCTCCCGTTGACCGATGAGATGATGGGTGGTATCGGTCAGCGGAACATGGAGCGAAATAAAATCCGATCGCGCGAGGACGGCATCGAGGGGTTGCCATTCCCACGCCAACCCCGATGGAACCGGGACATGACGACGACCCGCGTAGACCACCGGCATCCGAAACCCAGACGCTCGTTGGGCGACGGCCTGCCCGATGCGCCCCATGCCGATGATGCCCAGCGTGTTCCCGGAGACCTCCGCACCCAACAACTGGGTCGGTGCCCAGCCCGGCCAGTTGCCGGTTCGGACCCAGGCATCTCCCGCCGTAACACGCCGGGCCAAGGCCAATAACAGCGCCCAGGTCAAATCGGCAGTGGCATCGGTCAACACATCTGGTGTATTGGTGATGATGATGCCGCGCTGGGTCGCAGCCGGCAGATCGATGTTGTTGTAGCCGACGGCGTAGTTGGCGATGATTTTCAGTTTTGTAGCCTGGGCCAGCACCGAGACGTCGATGCGATCCGTCAGCGTGCTGATGACCGCGTCGGCCTGAGCGAAGCCGTGACGGAGTTCCTGAGCCGTCGGCGGCCGATCCGCCGGTTCAGCCACCATGTGATAGTGCCGAGGGATGGCATCCATCACCGGCTGCGGGAGTCGTCGAGTGATAAATAAGGCAGGGCGATCCACGGTGATCTCCATTGTAGGAAAATCGAAGGCCACGGACAATGGTTCGGTGATCGAGATCGTGACCGGCTGAGGATGCGCGACGACTTATGACCGTGTCATCTCCATTGATCCAACCCACGAAAACCCTCGCGATTGCGAAGGATCTCCGCGCCCTCTTGGGTTCCGGGAAAGTCTTGGACGATGTGCCCACGATTACGGCCTATGCCGTGGACGCCAGCATCTACCGTATCCCGCCGCAGGCCGTCGTGCTCGTGGAATCGGAAGATGATATCGCCGCCACCATCGGCTATGCCGTGTCGCGAGGCATTCCGCTTACACCCCGCGCAGCGGGCACCAATCTCACCGGTTCCGCCATCGGGCCGGGGATCATTCTGGACGTCTCACGGATGAATCGGATCCTTGAAGTGAATCGAGAAGAGCGATGGGCCAGAGTCCAACCCGGCATCGTGCTGGCGGAACTGAACAAACGGCTCAGTTCACAGGAGTTGCTGTTCGGACCCGATCCTTCGAGTGGAGACATGTGCAAACTCGGCGGCATGATCGCCAACAATTCCTCCGGGCCGCATACGCTTCGCTATGGGTCCGTGAAGGACAATGTTCGAAGCCTCAGGCTATGCCTCACCTCATCGTCTTGGATCGACGCGCGTTCCTATGCCCTCGACGATCCGGCCCTGGAACGCCTGCTCACGACGGTGCCGGCTCTACGCGACATCATGGTACTGACGCAGGCCCACGCGGACCTCATCGCCGCCAAACGGCCGACCGTCAGTAAGAACAGTTGTGGGTACAACCTCTTCGGCGTCGCTGATGGGCTCGCACGGGGACATTTCGACCTTCCGAAATTGTTCGTCGGCAGCGAAGGAACTTTGGGCGTCGTGAGTGAAGGCACGCTCGCGCTGGTCGACAAGCCCAAGGCGACCTTGACCGCGCTCGTTCACTTCCAACACTTGGAAGAGGTCGGCGAGGCGGTACCGCGGCTGCTCGCATTGCACCCAAGCGCCTTGGAGGTGATGGACGCCAATACGCTCAACTTGATCGGCCGAGGAAAGCACGGCATTCCGGCTGAGGCCGCGGCTACCCTGTTGATCGAGCTGGATGCGGATTCGCTCGAGGCCGATCTCCGAGCACGAGCCGAGGCCATGACCGCCATCTGTCGGCCCTACAAACTGGCCTCGGAACTCACGCTCGCGTTCGACCCCGAACGGCGGGAGCAACTGTGGAAAGCGAGGAAGGCGCTCTATCCGACGCTCTATCGGTTTGACCCGAAGAAGAAGCCCATCAATTTCGTCGACGACGTCGTCGTGCCGGCCGAACGGATCAGCGAGTTGATCCGGTATCTGGAAGACTTTTTCGAAGGGCAACGCGTCCCGGTCGCGATCTTCGGCCATATCGGAAACGGAAACGCGCACATCGTTCCGTTGTTGGACCTGAACGATCGCGGCGATTTCGAAAAAATGGTGAGCGCCTATCGGGACATCCATGCAGCGGTCCTGAATCGGTTCGGCGGGTCGATCTGTGGGGAGCATGGCGACGGCCGTATCCGTGCCGAATTCGTCAAGACCATGTTCGGTGACGATCTGTACGAGCTCTTCGTTCAGGTCAAGCGATCGTTCGACCCCGGGAATGTCCTCAATCCCGGCATCAAGCTGAGCGAAGCCTCCTTTACCGAACATATCGACTACACGAGACTCTCCAAATCCTGCGCCACCTGCGCGAAGTGCAATGCGGTGTGCCCCGTCTACGATGTCTTTCAATCGGAAGACATGAGCTCTCGCGGGTGGTTCGAGATCGTCACCGCCAAGGATTACAGTTATCTCAACTCCAAACGCGTGGTGGAGGCCTGTCTGAACTGCAAATCTTGCCGAACGATCTGCCCGGCCGGTGTGGACGTGTCGGACTTGATTCTGCAGAAGCGGGCAGAACATCCCAACCCGTTGGCCGGGTGGATCTTCAAGCTCCAGGCGAAAGGAGCCCCCTTTGATTCTCTGTTGCGGTTTCTCGCCGGCACGCAATCCGTCTGGGATCGCCCTTTCATCAGACGACTGCTCGAACGGCTGACGGCACCGATTATGAAAGCTTTGGCCCCGACGGCCCGCTTACCCCACGATCTGATTTTACCAAGATTGGCTCCACGACACTTGCGCGAGCGATATGCTCGGTTGATTCCCAATGGAACAGATTCATCGCCGACTCGGACCGTGGCCTATTTCCACGGCTGCGCCGCGAACTATTTCGATGATGGAGTGGGAGATGCCGTGATTGAAGTGCTGAACAAGCACGGAGTCGAACCGGCATTGCCGCCGCAGCGTTGTTCCGGGACTCCGGTGCAGACGTACGGACACGTCGAGCTGGCGCGCGACGGGGCCCGATTCAACCTTCGATCCTTCGCTCCCTATGAAACCATTGTGACCGGCTGTGCCTCTTGCACGCTCATGCTGAAAGACTATCCCTCGCTCTTTCCGGAAAGCGCCGAGCGGCAGCAAGCCGAAGCGCTGGCCAAGAAAGTGGTGCATATTTCCGAGTTCGTCGCCCGCTCGCCGCAGCGGCCTCCCATGGCCGCATCCGATGGGACGATGAAACGTGTCACCTATCATTCTTCCTGCCATCTCCGGGCTGCCGGCGTGACGAAAGAGCCGCGACAGGTGTTGTCCGCTTTGCCGGGGGTCAATTTCGTCGAAATGCAGGATGCCGATCGCTGTGCCGGCGGGGCCGGCACCTATGTCGTCAAGGACTATGATACGTCGCAGAAGATCTTCGCCCGGAAAGCCCGTGCCATTACACATACCGGCGCGAACGTGGTCGCCACCAGTTGTCCTGCCTGCATGATTCAGCTCAAGAACGGAGTGGGGGATTCGGTCCAAGTAAAACACGTCGCGCAGCTGCTTCAAGATGCCTATCGGGCCGCTGAACGCGAGAAGCGCTGAATCCGTCTTGCCGTTCATGTAGAGTGCGACACTGGTTCAGAGGAAAAGCGGGATATTATTTGATCGAGGAATCCATGGTATCGGTGCAGATATTCGGTCAGACCTTGCGCGCGGTCATCGAAGAAAGCGAACTCGAGGTTCCCGTGACAGGTCCGACCACCGTGAAGCAACTGATCGAAGCACACCCGGAACGGCTGGGCCCACTGCTTCAGTACGTCAAAAGCCGCGAAGCACTGATTACGATCAATAAGAAGATCGGGTCCGAAGATTCACCGGTTCGCGACGGCGACGTCGTGAAGCTCGCATTCCAATCCCGCGCCTCCTACGACGGCACCCGCGACATTCCCACCTGACCGAACGGGATGCTTATCGACGATTCGACAGAACGCAGCGCGGCACTAGGAACCAGACCGCCAAAGTCGGTATCATAAAATCAGTCCGACAGTCGACGCGCCCTGACCATGAATACCGTCCCATCACGCCGCCTGTTCAGCCAGATCCTCTTTACCAGCGACGATCTTCGACCGGGACGGACGTTGCTGGTCCGCATCGGGCTCGTGCTGGCCCTCTTCACCTTCGTGTTCCTCGTGTTGTGGCTCGAGCGCGACGAGCTGAAGGACCATCACGATCAACACATGACCGCGATCGACGTGCTCTATTTCGCGATGGTCACAATTACGACGGTCGGATACGGAGATATCGTGCCGGTCTCACAGCAAGCGCGGCTGGTGGATGCCTTGTTTATCACGCCGATCCGGTTGTTTATCTGGTTTCTCTTTCTCGGCACCGCCTATCAACTCGTCGTGAGCCGGTATAGGGAGGGCTATCGTATGGCGAAGGTCCAGGCGACACTACGCGACCACATCATTGTGTGCGGGTTTGGTTATACCGGCTGGTCGACGGCCAAGGAGTTGCTGGCGAAGGGGATGGATCCCGATCGCCTCGTCGTCATCGAACCCCGGGAGGAGCGAATCAAGGCCGCGATCGAGCTCGGTCTCGTCGCCTTCCATGGTGATGCCACTCAGGAAACGATGCTGCGCCATGCCGTCGTGCAGCGCGCGAAGGCCGTGATCATCACGGCCGGTCGAGACGACACCAACGCGTTGATTCTCTTGACCGCCCGCCACTTACATCCGACCGTGGAAATTCTCGTGAGCGCGGTGGAAGAAGAAAATGTGAAGTTGTTCCGGCAGGGCGGCGCAACCGGAATCATTTCCCCCTCGACCTTCGGCGGGTATCTGCTCGCCGCCGCGGTGGGACATCCGCATTTCATGGACTATGTTCAGGATCTGCTGACGGCCGGCGGCCGGGTCAATCTCATCGAGCGTCCCGTCGAGCCGCATGAAATCGGACGCACCGCCACGGCCCTGAAGCCGGACATCCTCCTGCGCCTGTACCGTCGTGGGACGGTACTCAACTATTGGGATCTGCAAGAAGGGCACAAGATCGAGGCAGGGGATGTCCTGCTGATTCTAAAATCGCTGCCTGGTGCTACGGCTTCCGGCACGCAGGTCGCTTAAACGTCGAGTTCCATGAAGGAGCCGTTCAGCCCAACGGGCGCAATGGCATCCCTCCCTAGCCCCTTGCATCAATCCGTAAAGCTTGGGAACATGTAAGCGCACGGTATGGACCATCGGATGACAGGGAGGAGCAATGTATTACGCCGGCGCCCATGGCAGTGGTGCCTTGCTTTGCTCCTGATCTTCATTTCCGGCTGCTCGCTCACCACCACCTATCGCTACGCTGATCGAATCATCCTGTGGCAACTCGACCGCTATTTCGACCTCAACCGTGATCAGCGTCATGATGTGACGCAACGCCTCAGCCCCTTACTCGACAGACATCGACACGAGGCCTTACCCCAGTATGAAACGTTTCTTCGAGAGATCCGTCAGCGAGTCGAGCGGGGACTGACCGGTTCGGATATCGATTGGGCCTATGCCACCTACGATCGCTTGCGCACCGACCTCTTTGAACGTCTCGTGGCCGATACCACGGCCTTTCTTGCCTCAGTCGATGACCGGCAGGTGCGCACCTTCGAGTCGGTTGTGCAGAAGGACCAGGCCAAAGCCGCGCGCCTCGTTGAGACTCCTGCGCCGGAGCGCCTCAAGGAGCGGGCCCAGACCACCCTGGATTTTGTGAAAGACTGGCTGGGACCACTGACCAAAGAACAGCGGGAACAAATCCGCCAGTGGAGCCTCATGCTTCCCGATGTGGAACCGATGTGGGTCGCCTACCAACAGCAACGCCGGCGGGAACTCGTGATCCTTCTCCATCAGCCCCGAACTCCCGAGCAGATCGCCCGAGAACTCCGCTCCATGTTCGTGTACCACGATCAGACTGCTCCCCAGTCCTACCAAAACGCAGTCCGTCAGATGCGCGACAATGCCAAGTCCATGGCATTAGCCATTGATCAACATGTGACCCTCGATCAGCGCCGTCACGCCGTTACCAAACTCCAACGGCTCATTGATCAGATCCACGACCTCCAGACCGGATGATTTTCGTGCGGGATACCCTCGAGATCGTCAAGTCAATGGTCCCGCATAGAGAGGTCCTCGCTCGCAGAGCGACTCACTGTGCGGTTGCGCGTAACCCGACTTTCGAGAAATGGTTGGGAAGCAGCATGATGCAGTTCGGGTTGAAGCCGGCGGCCTTCAAGGTATCGATGCTCCCCAGCACCTTGTCTCGGTGCAAATCGATCACCGTGATGGAACCGTCGCTCATGCCTTCCAGGTTGAGCAGGCTGTTCTGGACGAACAGGTACCGCTCATCGGGCGACAATACCGTGTGGTGGGCGCCCTCCGCGGCGGGAAGGGCCTTGAGGAATTTCGGTTGCCGCGGATCGCTGTTGTCGTAGAGGTTCACGAACCCCGGCTTGGCGGTGGTGACGTAGAGGCGGTCGCCTTTCGCGTTGTACAACATTTCCAGCGGCACGGCTTGTTGCCGTGGACCAAAGTCGTCGATTTGTTTGAACGAAAACGATTTCGTGGTCGGATCCCACAGGCCCGCCCACAAGGTCCCTTCCAGCATGTTGGTGATGTGCACCACCGGCGGATCGGCGTTCGGAGCGAACATCACTTCGACCGGCGCCGCCTTGGACGGCGAGGGTTTCGTGGACACCTTGTGCGACGACAACACCCTGCCGGTGCTGGCTTCGATGACCGTCACGGATTCCCCGGCCTCGTTCATGTCGCCCGGTTTCACCGTGCTCGTGACCACGACGCGATCGACGCCGTTATGAATGGCGATCCCGTGCGGATAGCGAATGTGCGCCGACGGGTCCGATGCACTGATGGTCTTGGTCGGACGGTCGTTGACCGCATCTCCCATGATCAGGTTGCTGGACCCCATGCAGGTGAGAAACCACGTCTTGTTGTCTTCCGACACCACCAGATCTTCGCCCACCTTGCAGTCCGAAACCGCAATGGCGCGCGGACGATATGGGAAGCGCGTGAGGTCGATCACGTGCAACTCGCTCTTGCCCAACGACGTGACATAGGCCTTGGTCCGGTCTCGGTTGAAAAAAATATGGTGTGCGACGAGATCGGCGGACAAGGGAACGTCCATCAAGATCTTCCCGAAATCGACCGATGCCGGGTCGATCTCCATGATCGCAATGCCCTCCCGTCTGACCGGTTGACCGGGCTTGCTTTCATAGTTGAGCAAGGCCAGCAATTCTGCCGACGCCAGTGATGTCATTGAAAGCAACAGCGCCACGATTGAAACAACCAATCCAATCCGGCTCATAAGAAACTCCTTTGGCATACACCATCCGGTGATGATACGTAACGAAGCTACGCTCCCTGAAAGCGAGAAGCAACTAGACGAAATCCGTAGGGACGGTGAGGCGGGATGGTCATACCCGGTAAAGACGTAGTTTCTTTGAGTGAAACCGGGTAAGCTGCCGCGGCTCACGATATGACCATAGAAAAGACGTCATCCCGCAATCCGTTTCCACTCTATGCGCAAGTTCTCGTCGCGGTGATCTGCGGCGCGGCGCTTGGCGCGACAT
The DNA here is from genome assembly GCA_002083365.1 of Nitrospira sp. SG-bin1. Taxonomy (NCBI): domain Bacteria; kingdom Pseudomonadati; phylum Nitrospirota; class Nitrospiria; order Nitrospirales; family Nitrospiraceae; genus Nitrospira; species Nitrospira sp. SG-bin1. The sequence continues at coordinate 54,276 of LVWS01000005.1, forward strand.
TCGGCAAAGAACCCTATCTGAACGGTCTGGGCAACGAACAACTGGGAACACTCGGACTCTGGGTGGTCTGGCTGCTGAAGACACTCGCCGTTCCGCTCATTTTCTTCGCGATCATGGATTCGCTTATCCGCGCCAGTTTGCCGTTACGCCAGGGAGCGAAGCTCATCGCGATTTGCCTGGTCAACGTGTCCGTCGCCATGCTGATCGGTCTCGCCATCATGAATCTCTGGCAACCGGGGAAATCGTGGCAAGGTCACGTCGAAGATTTGCTGCCTGTGGTGCCGGGAACGAGCCTCACGACAACATTTGCACCGTCGGAGCATCCGTTCGAAGACCTGATGGCCTACGTTCCCCGGACGGTCGCCGATCCGTTCGGAAGCAATAATATCATCGGCGTCGTGCTGATGGCACTCGCATTGGGGATCACGTTGCGGTGGGTACGGGCGAAAACAAGCCGCACTCACATCGTGATCGATGCCGCCGCCCGGGTCATTGAGTCGGTCTATGGCTGGCTGCTGACCATTCTCTGGTGGATCATCCTGGTCATCCCGTTCGCCGTCTTCGGCGTCGTCGCAAACATCGTGGGCAAATCCGGCGTCGGGATCTTCTCCGCGCTCTGGATCTTCCTCGCAGCCATGCTCCTTGGCCTGGCGGTGCATGCGTTGTGTTACTATCCCCTCGTCGCCTGGTGGGTGGGGAAGAAACCACCGACGATCTACCTCGGACAGGGCGCCGATGCCATCATGACGGGCATGTCCTGTAACAGCAGCCTGGCGACCGTTCCCGTGACGCTCCGTTGTCTCGAACGGATGCAGATCTCGCCGCAATCGGCACGCCTCGCCGCCTGTGTCGGGACGAATCTGAATAACGACGGCATCACGCTCTATGAAGCGATGGCCGCGTTGTTCCTCGCCCATGCCCTCGGCTACGACCTCCCGCTGTCGAAACAGATCGTGATCGTCGCGGCCTCCATCATCGCCGGGGCCGGCGTCGCCGGCATTCCCGAAGCGGGCATGATCGTGTTGCCGCTCGTCCTTGCGGCCGCCGGGTTGCCGGATCCGGTCATCCTCGCGGCGATTCCCCTCATCATGACCGTGGACTGGATCATCGCCCGCGCCCGCTCCGGCGTGAACGTCATGAGCGACATGCTCGTCGCCATCCTGCTGGACGCCGGCAAGACGGCACCAGTGGCAAAGGCTCATGCAGAGGCAGAGAGATAGAGGGGCACTCCGGGAGCACTCCCTATACCAACCCACCACTTAGGAATGATGCATTCCTGAGCGAAACAACGTATGCCTCTCCGCCAAGAATCCACGTCTTGGATGAAGCCTGGGCATGCCGACCAAAGCCCGCGAACACATCGATGCGACGCTGGAGAAAGCGTGCTGGAAAGTACAGGACTACAAGAGCGCACATCTTCATGCCATCGCGAAGGCCAGCGGCGGCCATTCGCTCAAAGATCTGAGCAGGAGGCGGTCAATCCGGATCGGCAGGAAGAGCGGGCAAGGAAACAGTTCGGGACAGACAAGCCAACCGAGCAGCAGATTCAGCAGGCAGCGGCGGTTCTCATGCAAGAAGCTGCTAAGCCGTTCCAAGATCCGAAGTGGCGTGAACTGCTCATCGAGATTAAAAAGAAGAACGAACTGGTCATTGACCACGTGAGCTAGGACCAGGTCATCGAAGCGGGGCTTCAGCACCGAGGCCCTGGCTTGCGTCCACACCATCGTGTAGTCCTTTGAAGAGTTCATCACGAAACAAGACTAGAACCTATCTCAAAATTGTTTGAGGAGCATGGTGATGCAGGCGAGCTGCACAAATCCGAGGAAATTGGTGGCGTAGTACTCCCAGCGGATCAGTAAGCGCCGTTTCCACTGGAGCCAGGCAAAGAAGCGTTCGACGAGCCAGCGACGTTCATAGCGGCGTAAGTGCCGTCCATCCTGAGTCTTGAGCTTCCGGGTGGAGCGATGGGGGGCGATCAGGTTGACGCCGTCTTGTTTGAGCTCGTCATCGAGGCCGTCGCTGTCATACGCCCGATCCCCAATGAGATGCTCTGGCTTGGCCTCCAGCATGTAGAAGTCGAAACTGAGTTGCACCAACGTGACTTCATGATGATTCGCCGCGTGCGTTCTGACCGAGAGGGGGAGTCCGTGTCGATCCACAATCGCAAGAATCTTCACGCCTTTCCCACGTTTCGTGAGGCCGACGTTGTCTCCGCCGCCCTTCGCGGCTGCAAAGGTGGCATCGATGAAACTCTCGCGTTCGTCGATCGCGCCTTCATCACGCAGCATATTGGCCAGCTGGGTGAGCACCTCGCGCAGGACCTCCCGTTGACACCACTGCTGGAACCGGCGATGGACCGTCTTGTAGTTGGGATAGCACTGCGGCAGGAAATGCCACTGGGCTCCCGTGTTCAGAATCCAGAGTACAGCTTCCAAGACCGCCCGTGTGGGAATGGGTTTCCGTCCAGGCCGATTATCGGGAATGTGCTCTTCAGGAAAATGCTCCCGAATCCGCTCCCATTGATCGTCTCGCAGCCGCAGCATGCCCGGACTTATACGGGTGGGAATTCATGCCGTCAACTATTTTGAGATAGGTTCTATGGTGGGCTCCGATCTTGAATCGTACATGCGCAGACTTCAAACCGTGGCAAGCGGCGTCGATCAAGAGTCGTCGTCGTGAGCATTGCTGGAATAGACGGAGCAGGACTCTGGCAGGTGGGAATCAAGTAGACGAATGCAAGGCGACGTGATCTTGGTTCAGGCAGGATGAGGAACGTAGGAACCTGTCGCTCCGATGCAAATGGAGATGCGCAAGCGGGTTATCCCCGCAAGCGCCTGAGTCCCGAGGCGGGGCAGCAGGGATCGGAGTTCTCGTGATGGCGGACGAGAAGTTCTATGAGGTGTATTTGACCTTTTATAAATTAGGCTCTTCCATGGAAGGCTGCAATTCTATTCCTTCACTCCACACAATGAGGGAAGGCAAGAACGTCTGGAGATAGTGAATATATTGATTCAGCAATCGGTCGCCCCCGATTGAAATGATTTTCATCAGCGTCTGCAGAAACAGAGGGTCAATGCATCTGATAACATATGGGAAACGGAGGTTTGTGTGCTTGCCACTATTCTTCATGTTCTTGGCTCAGGATGCCTTGTGCAGTTCGTCTAACGAAGCGCATGCCTTCGCGATCGATCTATTAAGCCGCTGGAACGGAAACCATCCTTTGCAATTGGAGCCGGTGATATATGCCTGATGAGCCTGTCCTCACTGCTACGGCACGTCGTGCCCGCCGCCAGCTTCGCCGTGAAAAACAACGGGAAGCGAATGTGGGTCGCGCGGCCAACATGCATAAAGCTAGAATAACCGGCAAGCTGGATGCGCGACAGGATTCTGCCGGCAGAGCTTCAAAGGTCAATATCGGATGCTCGGGCTGGTTTTATTGGCACTGGCGAGGCAGGTTTTATCCTGCTGATATGCCAACCAAAGAGTGGTTTGCCTATTACGCAAGGCATTTTAAGACGGTTGAACTCAATGCCCCGTTTTATGCATGGCCCACGGTGGCCACGATCCAATCATGGCGGCGGCAGGCAGGGCGACGAAACTTTGTCTATACGGTGAAGGTTTGTGAATTGATTACGCATGTGAAGCGATTTCAGGGAACAAAACAGCTTATTGCTGATTTCGGTTTGATCGCGGATATGCTGGGACCGATGATGGGTTGTTTTCTGTTCCAATTGCCTCCCAGTTTTCATTATACGCCGGCCCGCTTGAGTGCCATCTTAGGTCAGCTGGACCATCGCCGCCGCAATGTGGTTGAATTTCGTCATCCCAGTTGGTGGAACGAAACCGTCTTTTCCGCATTTCGGGATACCGGCACGATTTTTTGTTCATGCAGCGGGCCAAGGCTCCCTGATGATGTGATCAAAACATCGGAGGATATCTATGTTCGATTTCATGGAACGCAGCGTTGGTATCGCCATAATTATTCAAAAGCAGAATTAACCCTGTGGGCAACGCGTCTATGCGATAGCGGAGCAAAACGGGTCTGGGCTTATTTCAATAACGATCGGAATGGCTATGCAATAAGAAATGCGAAGGCCTTATCGAGGCTTCTACAGAACGAGGCGAAAGGTCGATACGGCGCGGATTGACTATTCGATGTTCAAATCCCTGGCAAGATTCCGAAGTGGGTTGATAATGTTGCTCTCAGCTAGCAGCCCTATTCAAGACTTCCCAGGGGAATGCCTAGCTGATCCGCCAAGACAAAGAACGCTATACCCAAGACCAACAGGGAAGGAGGTGCCGTCATGGCGGAAGTCAATTCCATGTATCACGCGCAAACAAGAAGTGATGCGCTAAAGACACAGATCGAGAAGCTCGAAGGCCTGGCCCAGCACACAGCGGTGAGCCCCACCCTCGATCAATTCGACGCTGAGACAGAAGACCTGTTGATCAACATCTACGGCGCCGATCATCAGTACGTGGCGGCGTACAAATATGCCACCGTCGGCGAGGCCGAGGCGTTGGTCAATTTACCGGAATCCGCGCAAGAGCCCTTGACGCGAGACATCCCGAAGAAGGGACTTCAGCAACGCCGGCAGGCGCTCCAGAGTATGCTGACCGAGCTGCAGGAACTCGAAGCGCAAGAAGCCGAAGTGCTTACGGGAGAAGATCGCGAGGATCCACCAGGCCCCAGCTAGGACGGCGCTCCAGCCTTCCAAATATCCAGCTTCTCTTTGAGCCCGAGCTTGAAGAGCGAGAGGCTCTCGAAGGTCCTCGGAAGTTTCTTGACGGCCTCACCGATTACTTCGAGATTCCGGACCACCGCATCGAAGGTTTTCTCGTCTTCGAGAAACGCGGCTTTGGACAGGTTCGCCGTATAAGATGCGATCTTGCGAGTAGCCCTCGGGAATATCTGTGACCGAGAAGGGCCCGTTTTTCGCAACAACCTTTTCCCGCCCGTTCAAGGATCAGTTCGCAGGGGACAGGCCCGTATTTCCGATGGCAGAGACCGGGATTGATCCGTCACGTGGTCTTTGGTACGTTCGGGGCCGGGCCCAACGGCCTGTGTACTTTCCTTTTCCTTCCTGAGTCGCTGATCCATTTCATACGCGACGCCGGCACGGGCCACGAGAACCAGAGCCCGGGAGGATCCTGGCCCGCAGATGACCGCCCACGCCCAACCGTCCGAACGGGAACTCGTCTCGAACCCCCGCCATTACCGCTACTACGACCTTGTCATGGCTGGCTTCGTGACGGTCCTGCTCTGTTCGTATCTGATCGGGCCGGGCAAGACCTGCATCCTCTTCGGCGTGACCTTCGGCGCCGGAAACCTCTTCTTCCCGATCTCCTACATCTTCGGCGACGTGCTGACCGAGGTTTATGGCTACGCGCGCACGCGCAGAGTCATCTGGGCGGGCTTCATCGCGATGACCTTCGCGACCATCATGGGGCTCTTCGTGATCCACATACCGGGTGATCCGGAGGAGCCCTTCAATGTCGTGATCCAGCCTGCCTTGGAGGTCGTGTTCGGAAGCACGGGGCGAATCGTCGTCGCGTCGATGGTCGCCTACTGGTGCGGCGACTTCATGAACAGCTATGTCATGGCGAAGATGAAGGTTTGGACCGAGGGGCGGCATCTTTGGACCCGCACGATCGGCTCGACCGCGGTAGGCCAGCTTGTCGATAGCGGCCTCTTCTATCCGATTGCCTTCCTCGGGACCTGGCAGCCCGGGACGATGATCAAAGTTATTGCCTTTAACTGGGCGTTCAAGGTCTCGGTCGAGATCATCTTCACGCCGGCGACCTACGCGATCGTCGGCTGGCTGAAGCGCCAGGAGAACGAGGACTGGTACGACCGGCAGACGGACTTCACGCCCTTCTCGCTGAAGGACTGAGCCGTCGACGCGTCAGACAATTGCGCTGCGCGATCCCACCGACGTCTAGCCGTGACTTCACCCAGTGGACGAAGCCCGTGACGATCAGCGCGTGGGCGAAATCGAGAAGGGGCAAACCGACCAGCTGAGGAGAAAAGCGGACGGGATGAGCTGGTCCAGGTTTGATGGCCATCGTTGTCAACGATTGGACCTGGGGATGTTCTGGAACACGCATGTTACAATGACGGTAAAAGAGAGGGGTGTTATTCGGTGCCCTCACTGCGAGAGGAAGTTTTGACCGAAGTTGGTTCACTTCTAGAGAAGGAGCATGTCGATGTCACGATATACCACACCACTAACTGTCGCTCTGGCCGCGGTGTTCGTCCTGGTGACCGCCACAGTGTTACCGCTCCAACCGGTCTTCGGGGAGGGCGGGGCGCGGCGCGATGTGATGCGGTCAGAGGAGCAGCATCGCCAAGATGCCGTCAAACTCGCCAAAGAAGCGGCGGATCATGGTAAGCAGGGTCATGTGGGCGCACTCCTGACAGCCGCGGATGCCGCGCTGCAACATGCCCAGAAGACAGCCAAGGATGGGCATGTGGATGCGGGAATCGCGGAGCTGAACCAGGCCATTGAACATGGAAGAGCGGGCCATGCGGACGTGGCGACGAAACACGCGGAACAGGCGGCCACGCATCTGTCTGAGGCGAAGTAAGAGAGCGGAAAGAAAACAACAACGGGGGCCAGCGTCTTCGTGGGGCAGGAGTGATGCGGGGCTCTGAGAAACCGCCAAGGCGTCGTCGTTAAGCAGCGGATGATTTGGTGACCTCCCAGCCGGGAAACACTAAGACGGCGGGATGGCACTGTAGGACACGTGCCAGGGTTTTTGCCCGTTCGACTCCGAGATTGATGGTGCCGTTTTCAATGGCTGAGATGGTGGATTGGTGAATCTTCGTCCGTCGAGCCAACTCGCTCTGTGTGAGCCCTTGAAGTTCACGAACGATCCGAACGGATTCTCCCACTGACACGGCCACTCGAACTTTTGCGGGACGGAAGCCCTTGTGTTTCATTATTGCCTCCGATAATCGCGCGCGGTGACGTCCATAACAACCATCAGTACGCGCTGCTCTTCAACCTTGTAGATCACTCGATATTGCGCATTCAGGCATGAGGAGCGATGGACTTTCCACCCTCAGTGAAGTGGCGCGCGTGGCGAGGCCACGCTTATCGCCGCAGGAACGCGATCCAGCGCCATACGTTGAGCAGGCTGGCGAGGGAGGCGGCCACGTAGGTCAGTGCGGCGGCGGTGAGGATGCTGCGAGCGCCCCGTTCATCGTCGGGTGACAGGTATTTGCCCTGACGGAGAACAGGAAGGGCACGTCTGAAGCTGGCATCCCACTCGACCGGCAGCGTGACGAGGTGGACCAGCGTGGAGATCCCCATTGTGGCCAATCCGGCCATCATGACGACGACACTCGCGACCGGGGTACGCGCAACGGCCGCCGCGATCGGAATCCCCATCATCAGGACCGCTCCGACCTTTTCCGCTCCCTGCGCGACCCGCACAAGATTGGTGCGCTCCGCCAGCGGCTGGTACCCCAGGTGATCTTGAATGGCGTGCCCGACCTCGTGGGCGGCGATCGTGATCGCCGTGAGGGATTTGCCGTCGAATATCGCGGGCGTCAGGCGGACCGTTTTGCTGACGGGATCGTAGTGGTCGCCGGTCTCCGTCGGTACGACGGTGATGTGGTGGAGGTCGAACCGATTGAGCAGGTGCCTGGCCAGTTCTCCGCCGGTCCCCGGATAGTCGGGACGAGGCGCATCATGTTTGGCGAACACACGCCTGGTCCAAAGTTGCGGGCCGACCATGAGTAGACCAACGATGATCAGGAGCAGAATGAAACGTACCATTTATCTTCGATCTTCCTCTCACGCTTGTCCGGTGAAGCACCCCATCAAGGCTCTTGACACCCCGGGTTCAGGGACAACTTCCTCGCACATAGGCTAACACAAGTGGAAGACAGGAACAGGCCTTGATACTCCAGCAGGACACAAGGTGCGACCAGGCTTGTCTGTTCAGCCAATAAATGATGGCTCGGTGGGATCCGGACGGCTTTTGCCATCAAGGCCCGGTGAGGTATCCTGCTGTGATTTCGGAATGAGTAGATGGCTGAATCGCCGCGAGCCTTTCATGTCGTCGATTGATCCGCGAACCGCCAGGTATGAGGTATGAACCACACCTATGACGTCATCGTGGTCGGGAGTGGACCGGCCGGGGCTTGCGCGGCTTGGTGGCTGGCGAAGGCGGGCATGGCGGTCGCCGTGATCGAGAAGGCCGCGCCGCCGCGGTACAAGACCTGCGGCGGTGGAATCGTGGGGCGAGCCATGCAGGCCTTGCCCATTGAGGTGCGTCACGTCGTCGAACAAGACTGTCATGCCGCGCAATTGAATGTGTTTCCCACCGGGCTTTCCTTCACAACCCATCGAAAAGCCCCCATCGTCTGCATGACGATGCGCGATCAGTTTGATTTCGCGCTGCTGTCCGCCGCTGAAGCGGCCGGAGCCACGGTACACCAACGCTGTGCCGTTGAGGACGTTTCGTATCACGGTGATTTTGTCACGGTCACTACCCACGTCGGCGCGATGAGCGCCAAGTTCGTCGTGGCAGCCGATGGAGCGCTCGGCACCGTCGCACGCACAATGGGAATGGCGGATGGACGTATGCTCATTCCGGCGCTTGAATACGAAGTAACGGTGCCTCGTGATCGCTTGGACACCTTTCACGGCACCGCGAGATTTGATTTTGGCTTGCTTCCTCACGGATATGCCTGGGCCTTTCCGAAACGACAGTATCTCTCGATCGGTGTCCTGTCGATGACGAAGAGCGGGTGCGATCTCAAACGGGCGATCGCGCGCTATCTCGGCCTGCTTGGTTGCGGTGAGGTCGTCCGGATCGAACCACATGGTTATGTCATTCCCGTCCGACCGCGCAAAGGGCCGTTTGCCGACACACGCGTCCTGCTGGTGGGGGACGCCGCCGGCTTCGCCGATCCCGTCACCGGAGAAGGCATTTCGTTCGCCATTCGCAGCGGTCTGCTGGCGGCACAAGCCTTGGTTGACGGACAACTTGACGAGAAGTCCGTCAGCATCGCCTACGGCCGTTTGCTGGCTCAGATGATTTTGCCGGAACTGCGCACAGGACGGGTGCTGGCCCGACTGTTGTATGACGTTCCTCGGATACGCTCGTGGGCGTTTTCACAACAAGGGCAGCGCCTCTGCGAAGCGGTGACGGACGTGATGGCGGGGGAACGGACCTATCGAAATCTGGCGTTCAATTCCCGACCCCTATTCCGGCTGCTGAGACCGCGCTCCTTCAGGAAGGCGGGATACCGACCTGCTCGGCCGTGATGAGACCGAGCAGGGACGGCAGTCCTGTTTTATCGTTGGAATTTAGAAGCGCAAGGACAATCCTGCGATGACGTGATGAGAGTTGTAGGTCGTCTTGAATTCTTCCGTGGCGGGGGCCGGTACGGTGTTTTGATATTCCAATGCGGTCGTGAAGTGGGTGAAGCGATATTGCGCGAACGCCCCGATCTGTTTCGTGACCATGACGGTCACGCCGGCGTCGACCTTGGCGCCGACTGAGGCGTCGGTGGAACTTTGCCCGCCCGGCTGCACAAACGTGTTTTGACCGGCGTAGGTAATGAATACCGCGGGCCCGGCGGCGAGATACGGCTGCACGCGCCCATGGACGAATTGTTCATCCCGCAGCAGCGGGAGCCGCAGACGCAGCACGTCGAACCCGATTCCCCAGGCCGGTAAGCTCCAATGGGCGAACTGCGTGGTGGTCCCCCCACCATTGATCACTCCCACTTGTTGACCGGGCGGTGTCTTGAGGTGGAAGAAAAAGACATCCAACCCGAATCCGAGCCAGTCCATCTTTCCCTTATCCAGCCAGTATCCCGCACGGCCACCGGCTGTCCAATTGTTGTGGATGTCGAGACCTTGGTAGGTGGTCGTGGTCCCCAACGAACTGGTCACGGTCAGGTCCGTGTTCCTCGTCCAGACAGCCCCCGCATAGGCGTCGGCATACCATTCCGCCGATCCATCCTTTGGAGCCATCACAATTCCCATGGACAGTGCCAGGCCGAGAAGGCCGATGATCTTTCGATTCGCCATGATCCTATTCCCTCCCACAAGTAGTTTCTCTTGACCACAATTACATACCGGCTGCGGTTTCTTGGCCAGCACTATTCGATTTTTGGCTGTGGAGTCCGAGGAGCGTGGCCCAGGATTGTAAGGAAGCAAGTGAGGGAGGAAAATCTGTTGAAGCAATGTCAGAACATTGATGCGGGGATCGAGCAGCGGAGACGGGGAGTCATTGATCTCATAATCGGAGAACTGATCGAGAACGATGGAGAATGCACAGCCATCTTGGTAGGGTCGTTATCATTTTCGTCCTCACCGGCCCGCCGGTTTGATCTGCGTCAATACTCCCGCCCCATCCACTTGGGCCTCCACGGTCTCACCCATGTTGATGACCGATCGCACGTCGGTGGCACCGGTGGACTTAAGCATTACTTCACGGCCGTCTGGTTGCCGCACGATGTAGGTATCGCCGACGATGGATAAGACCTGTCCGATCACCGTCCCGGGCCCGGACGGTGCGGACCGTATTTGGCTGGGGTCGATCAACGGCCTACCCGGTTCCCCCGTGCCGCGATTGCCGGTTCCCAAACGAGGACCTTGCTCGTCGGGCCGCCCCCCGGTCGCCGGACTCTTTCCCCCTCCCGGCGCGATCGTGGACGGTTCTGTCGCGGCCTGCATGTCCACGGCACCGACCACCATGAGCAGAACGGCGATAGTGCCGACGAATCCTGTCCTCAAGTCATTCATGGTCACTCCTTTCGCTGTTCATTTTCAGTGTAGAGCGGTCGGTCACGGCCGGAGGCTCGGAAAAAGCCTAGGGGCTGCCTATCTCTCGAGGCTTCCCCTCACAAGGTCCGGTGAGGTATCCTCACGGAGCGCGTGAACGAGAGGAGTGTAGACTGAACCTCCGGATTCTCTCCTACATGTCTTCCGTCTTTCGCCGATCTTCGCATCACGCCGTCCTTGGTCTGCTCGTGACCTGCAGTGGATTGTGGACCGGCTGCAGCACCAGCCCTGTGACGGGGCCTCACTCCAACCAAGAACCGAACCGCGTCTTTGATCGACTGGCCGGCCTGGAGGTGACGTCCGATCGTCTCTACCAATCGATTGCCGACCAAGCCGACGTGGTGGGATTCAGCCACCAGCTGGAGGTCGAGTCGGACCTCGCCAATCCGTTCACACCCTTTGAAATGGAGCGCATCGCACAGTCGTTCGTGCGCTCGCTCAAGGTCATGCTGTTCGACCTGGCCCCGGCCAATTTCTGGGAACACCATCTCGCGCACTACTATGCCTCGACCCTGTCGCCAGCAGAGGCCAGGACACTGGTGGAGGGCTATGAGCAAGAAGCGCTTGTGCCGTCGTCCCGCGTGCAAGAACTTCGCTGGAATTTTGTGCGAGACCGCCTACCGGACCTGTTGCCCGCGGTGCGAGCACGGTCGCATCGGTTCAAAATCTCCACTGACGCGATGGTTCCGGTACTGCTCCCGGATGATTACGTCATCGTGCACAAAGCCGCTTATCACGCGACCGAACCGCGGCGTGGGGATGTCGTGGTCTATCGTTATCCGGACGAAACGGGACCGCTCTTTCTTCACCGCGTAATCGGGCTTCCCGGCGATCGAATCGAAATCCGTGATCAGGTGGTCACGGTGAACGAAGACCTGTTGGCCGAATCCTATGTGCAACATACCGACCGATCCAGCATGGCCGGAAACGTTCGCGATAACCTCGGGCCCGTGACCGTGCCTCCCGACTCCTATTTCCTCTTGGGAGACAATCGGGAGGAAAGCCTGGATAGCCGCTTTTTAGGACCGATCGGCAAAGAACACATCCTGGGGCAGGTGGTGTTCATCTACTGGTCGATTGATCCCGACACAAGGATCCCCCGTTGGGATCGCCTCAATCAACCGGTGCGGTAACACGGCTGTGAGCCCCGGAACGTGAACGCCGTGACGCTTCCGGCTTGCGAGCGGAAGCCGAGCGTGGTAGGTGATAGCGTTGTTGTCGGTTCGTTCACATCGACGATGTCATTTCCGATGCTCCAGGATCCGCAAGTTCCAATTCTTGACGTCTCCTGCACTTAAGCTCACCTGAGCGGAGTTGCACTGTGCTTGGAATATGCGATCCTTTGCTGGCCGTTGCCTCGATGCTGCTGGGTGGTGCGGCGGCTTACGCCATCCTGAGCATCGCCGAGCGGATGCGGGCTCCCGACCAAGGCCCAGCCCAATGGCGCTGGCTGACCATCGGCGCCGCAGCAGCAGGCCTCGAAATTTGGGTCATCCACTACATCGGCAATCTGGCGTTCTGCCCACCGGTTTCGGCCGCCCAGGACTCCGGGCTCGCCCTGTTTTCTTTCCTGTCGGCCGGGGGCACGGGCGCCGTGGCCGTGTATCTGATCAGCAGCCATACCGGCAGTGGAATACGGCTCGTCTCCGGGGGAATGTTGACGGGGGCCTGCATGAGCCTGACACATTTCGCCAGCATGGCGGCCGTCCACCAACCGATCGATCTCCAGAACGACTTGCTGCTCATTGTGCTGTCCGTGGTGGGGATCGTGGCCTTCAGCACCATCGTCATCGTGCTCGGAACCTGGAATATCGCGTACGGGAACTGGCGCGTCACGGAAAAGGCGACCGCCATGGGGGCCGCCCTTTCCGGAACACACTTCATCGGGATGATTCCGGCGTACGACCTTTCCGGCCACACGGCCGGCGCTCCACCGCCGGGGATCGACGTCGATCTCCTCGCGGTGGTCGCCGTGTCGCTTTCGACCCTTCTGGCCATCATCGATCGGCAGGTGACGGCGGCCTCCAGGCTGGCTCGCGACAGCCACGCCCGGTTGATCGAGGCCATCGAAAGTGTCCCCCAATGGTTTGCGCTCTTCGATGCGGACGACCGGCTGGTCATCTGTAATCGCAAGTATCGCGACGTGATGTCTGGAACTGCGGCTCACGTTCAACCCGGCGACTCGTTCGAATCGATCGTCCGCCGAACTGCCGAACGCGGCGATATCCCCGCTGCGATCGGAAAACTCGAACCCTGGATACAACAGCGCCTTGACATGCACAGAAATCCGATCGCACCGTACATTCAATACCGGTCCAGTGGAGAGTGGCTTCAGATCAACGAACGCAAGACGCACGACGGCGGCATCGTCTTCATCGCCACCGACATTACGGCCTTGAAAAATGCCGAACAGGCTGCCGAGGATGCCACGGCGCGGCTCGCCGATTCATTGGCGGTGGTGGAGGCCGCGAAGGCCCGCATGCAGGAAGAACTGAACGTCGGCCGGGATATTCAACGGAGCATGCTGCCGCGCGTGTTCCCGGCTTTCCCGGATCGGAAAGAGCTGGAGCTGTACGCGATGCTCGAACCGGCCCTAGAGATCGGCGGCGATCTGTACGATTTCTTTATGGTCGATGAGCATCGACTCTGTTTCGTGATCGGGGACGTGTCCGGCAACGGAGTCCCTGCCGCGCTGTTCATGGCGATGACCAAGATCATGGTGAAAACCAGGGCGGCGTCGGACCCCTCTCCAGCCAGTATCGTCACCCATGTGAACGATGCGCTCAGTGCGGACAATGACAGCTGCATGTTTGTGACCCTGTATCTCGGCATTTTGAATCTCCGCGACGGGACCCTCCTGACGACCAACGCCGGCCACAATCCTCCTCTGCTGAAACGTCAGGATGGACAGTTCGAGTGGCTGAGAGGCATCGACGGCCCCATGGTCGGTCCCATGGCGGGCATCGCCTTCAAGGAGACGACAACGCGATTGGGTCCGGGGGATGAGCTCTTCTTGTACACCGATGGGGTGACTGAAGCGGATAATCGGCGGCGCGAACTGTTCGGCAACGACCGACTGAAAACGGTCCTCGACAAATCCCGGGCTGTCTCAGTAGTCGATCGCCTTGGCGAGGTCATGCAAGCGGTGCGAGCCTTTGCGGGTGAAGCCCCGCAGGCGGACGATATCACGATGTTGGGACTGCGATATCATGGGGTCGCCCCGTCCGACGTGGCGGCTCGAATCTTCCACCGAACGATGCCCAATCAGTTGATGGCGATTCCGGACCTACAGACGGCGTTTGAGCGGTATGTGGGGCAATGGGAAAGGGCCAAGCCGCTGATTCCAACGCTCAACATGGCATTGGATGATCTGCTCAACAACGTGGTGCAGTACGCCTTTCCCGACGACCCGACGGAACATGCGATTGAAGTCGACGGCGAAGTACGGGATGAGTGGGTCGTCCTCACCATTACGGACGATGGCATTCCTTTCAATCCTTTGACGGTCCCGCCTCCAGATCTGTCGCTGCTGCTGCATGAGCGCGAGATCGGCGGATTGGGCATTCATTTGGTACGGTCCATGTTCGACGAGGTGTCGTATCATCGCAATATTGGGCGTAACGTCTTGACCGTCAAAAAAAGATTGGCATCGACGGCGACCGTCTCTCCTCGACGTCCTGACCGGACCGGCATCGGCACGTACGACGTTGGAAGAACGCTACGCCCTTCGCACCTTGACCGAGCAGATGCCGCGCTGAATGTCGAGTCACGCCGAAGCGGAACCGCGGTGATCGTGATCCCACGGGCCCGCTTCGATACGAACAGCGCGCCGGAAGTCGAGCACATCCTGACGAACCATATCGGGCAAGGAGAAAAAAGGATCGTGCTGGACCTTTCCCACATTTCGTACATTTCTTCGATCGGCCTACGGGTGATCCTAAAAGCTGTGACGGCAATTACCCGAACAGCTGGAAGGGTCGTACTCTGTGGTGGAAACGAACAGGTCCGTTCGGTGCTCCACTCCAGCGGAGCGCTCATGATGAGTCTTCATGCCGCCACGCTGGAGGAGGCCCTTGCAAAGGTCCATGAGTCAGGGTAGACCTTCGGTGTGTTTCTCCGAGTTTTCTCTGTATGGCATTCAGTCCGATCACGCTGGTGAAAGCCCGCGAACTGAAGTGGGAATGTGCCGTTGCCGGTATGCTATGATCGTTGGCTGGCGACACGGCCGGGACAGAACGGCGATCTTTGAACAGGAAGGAGCGTAACCGATGGATCAAGGGACCAGACATACGTTGACGGTCTCCTCTCGCGAGCATGGCGGCGTCACCTTAGTCAACATGCAGGGCAGCCTCTCCGCCACGACAGCGGAACAGGGAAACCAGGAAATGAAAAAGATTTTGGACGGGGGTACGAAAAAGGTCATCCTTAATCTGGCTGATGTCGACTATATCAGCAGTGGCGGCATCCGCGTCCTTATTCTGGCGGGCAAGCAACTCACCAACGTTCAAGGACAAATGAAAATCGCTGCGGCAAAGGGGATGGTCAAGGAAGCCCTCCAGGCAAGCGGCTTCGATCTGTTGAGCCGCGTGTATGGAGAAAGCATTCAATTGTGCAATACGGAAGAAGAAGCTGTGGCCGCCTTTAGATCCAACTCTTGATTCTTACGGACGCGATCATGATCGTGGCGGTTCTGCATTGCGAATCGCCCGATCCACAGCTCAATCGGTCATCGTCTCAAAAGACGCTCCGCCGATAAATCGGTTGACACAAGCCTCTGCTTCCCTTACAAGAGTTCCCCTTCCGCTTCGTCATCGAGGACTTGTTCGAATGGATTCTCCTTCCGGCACCCGAAGCCCAGACTCCTTTACACAAAGTTGCCGCGATCTTGTCCGGACCTCCACTTACGAAGACATCGTGGCCTGCACCATTTATGCGGCCCCGATGATCTTCATGATCGGACCGGCTTCGATTGTGGGCAACGAACCCATCATCGCCATCGTTGTCCAGAGTCTCATCGGTTTTATGCTCGGTTGGACGGTCCACCGCATTGGCCATCGATTGCTGACGACCCTTCCTCCCGGACCATGCCTCCTGTACGTCTCGCCGTCCCGCGGTGTGCCCGTAAGACTGACGCTGAGGCAATTCATCTGGGTGATGGAGGCGATCGTCGGGGTGGCGGTGCTCGGCGCCGTAGTGGGGAAACGATTCCTGCACACCATGGACCCTGCCGGGCCATGGAGCGGTCTCAGCCTCATGGCTGTGGCCCTCGTCTTGTATTTCGTTCCCGTATACCTTGGGCGGCTGTGGATCCGACACCACTATCCCGCTATGTCGCTCGTGGGTCCGACCGAAGAGGTCATCAGGACGTCGCTTCCAGGGATTCGGACGATCTTCACCTTCCCTCGAAGCATTGATCGTTGAGAAGGCGTCGGGATTCTCCTAGTGCAGAAGAATAGCCGCTTTCTCTAGACTGAGGCTTTCTGCCGTTGAAGCATTGTACGATGGGCGACATTCTCCGTATCAAGACCACAGCCACGAAAGAGATCGTCGATCTGACCGACCGGCTTGAGACGGTGGTCCGGAAAGCGAACTTCCAGGGAGGACTCTGCGCGTTATTCGTGACGCACACGACCGCGGCGCTGACGACCGGAGAAATCGGGGAAGGAACCGACGATGATCTCCTGGAGGTCGTGGAAGAGATGATCCCTCAGATTCGCTTTCAACATGCGCATGATCCCTCCCATGCCTGGTCCCACATGGCCTCGTCAATTTTGGGACCGTCGCTCACCGTGCCGGTGTCGGCCGGGAAACTGATGCTCGGCACGTGGCAGTCGGTGCTGTTGGTTGAGCTCGATGGTCCACGCGAGCGGACCGTACAGGTCACGTTGATACCCGGTCGAGACTAAAACACGTTGCTCGTCATGGACTTCCATCGTATTCCTCCTTTCTCCTGATTCATTGCCCTACGTCCGCGCTTGTATTGAACCGCTTGGAAGAGTAGCCTGACTTCACGGAGAACGGTCTCGAACGACGACTTCACAAAGCCGAACCTTTCAGGATGTCCATCATGCCCCATGTCCCGCGACGACTCCCACAAGAATGAAGTTGCCCGAGCCGGTGCGCGACGACTCATCGAGCAAACGCCGAAAGCATTGGCCGGCTTGGCCGTCGTCAGTGGCGTGGCGTATCTTGCGGGATCGATCTACACAAGAGCCTATTTTTCAGAATTTGGAGCTTCCTGGATCCTGGAGGAACTTCCAGCAGCCACCTATTTCAGTCAAAGTTGGGTCCCGCTGGTGCTGATGCTCTACTTCGGATATCTGGCGACGACCAATCTCGCCGTGATGGGAAGTCCGGAGGACTGGACTGCCAGCTCCAAGTTCAAATTCTCCCTTGCTTTGGTTCAGTATGGTGCATGGTTCTTGCTCGCACTCTTGGTGATGACCCCGCTCCTGACCACATTCGGCTATGTCACTCCGGCCATCGTTCTGTCGATTGTCGGCATCGCGGCGATTCTGCTTGTATTCAGCTCGGCTCTGGAACTGGTTGTGGCCCGGTTCAAGACCATGGACCGGCTCATTGACATCTCGATGGCGTATGTCGCATTCGCCGTGATCGCCGCCGGTCTGTATGTGGTCCCCGCACAACTTGGACTCAATTGGGCTCGGATCGACAAACAACCTACGTCCTCACTGCTCACCGTGTATCTCCACAGTGATGCAGGAAAAGAATATCGGCTGCTGTTCTCCGTCGGTGAGCGGGTGTACGTGTTTCCCGCAAGATTCGAGGGGCCCCGTCCTCCGGTCCAAGCCACGGCCATCGCCAACGTCGCCTTCGTCCCCCCTGAAAAGTAGCGTTGCGCAACCGGATGGCCGGCGACTACACTCCTGTTCCATGGTACGTCTGCTTCCCATCGCGGGCTTCACATACTCCGCCTGCCGGCTTGGGGCTGTCTCAATGACTATTCTTATGGTGGCAAGCTGCGCCACAATGACCAAGGTGACGAATCTCTCCGAGGAACCTTGCCGCACTTCGTTCATGCAGCGACTGTCATCGATCCTTGCACACGACGGTGAAAAGTCTGAGGCGTCCAACGTTCTCGCGAACCAGACCATCTCTATGCTCACCACCTATGATCTCGGCCCGCGCCCTTTCGTCATTGCAGCACCATCCGGCACGGACTACCGGTTTTTTATCGACCGCAAGGAAGCAGACTGCGTACTGACTCTCTTCGGACGCCGAAGGGGGTTTGTCTCCTACACGAACAACCTGACCTACATCGCTACTGAGGCCCTCCAGGGCTGCACCTGCTCGGAATACTGACGCACTCATTTTTGCCGGTCTTCATTCTATGGCAACCCCCCTACATAGGTCTGGGTATTCATGAAGAATTTTTCATCTTCTCCTAATGGTCTCTTCATGTTCCTGTATTATAAGGAAATACCAGAATGAGCAAGAGTGGGATGGTACGACGCTCGGATCACGAAGCTCGAGTTGAAAGTTCCGGCACAGCGCGCAAGGAGAACACCTCATGAAAGAAACGACAAAAGGACTGACTATATCCACATCCGTTATCTCCGCTCCGGTGAGACGGGGATCCAACCGGCTGTCACCGAATCATCTCTTGGAATTGATCACCCGACTCTGCATCTTCAAGGCCGAGCGGTGGGGACGCCGGGCGCTCTTTTACGAGCGGCATCGCGACTATTTTCCAAGGTTGTCGGCCGGTCGATTCGTGAATCGATGCCGTGAACTGGAAGCCAGGTACCGAAGGCTCTCCCAAATCATGTTCCTCATCCCGGCAGAGGATCGCTTCGTTCCGATACGCGCATTGTCCCTGTCGAAGCTCTAGAAAAACAGATCCTTCGGTCCGGTTAGGGCGCCCGTAGAGCCGACCGTCGAGCAGTGAGACGGACGGATATTGAACCCTTCTCCGTCCAATTAAGAGCATACCTCCCTTAAAAGGCCCCTTCCGGCAAACTGCAAACTGAAAGTGACTCTGCTTTCACATTTTCGCGCCATTGATGCGTAGTGCTCTCTTTCCGACCATTCCCTCGAACCGGCTCCCACCTCACTTGCGCTTCAGACTCATTCGACGTACCATCAGGCCTCTTGCGAAGTGTCGTGCCATGTTCCCCACAACCCGCGACCACTAACAGTGGAAAGGTAGCCGCGTCCGTGATGAAAGAAAGCCATCCGTCGGTATCCGCAAGCCCAACCGCTACCGGGTTTTCTCCCGGTTTTGTCTCCCTGGGACTTGAAGCGCCCCTCCTGGCAACGCTGGAAACACTTGGTTACGAAGAACCCACCCCTATCCAACGTGAGGCGATCCCCCTGCTCCTTGCAGGTCGGGATCTGCTGGGGCAAGCCGCAACCGGCACCGGCAAGACCGCAGCGTTCGCGTTGCCGATGCTGCAGCGAATCGGTCATGCGGAACGGGCTCGCCCCTCGGCCCTCGTACTCGTTCCGACCCGCGAGCTGGCCATTCAAGTCGGAGACGCGGTGCGGCGGTATGGAAGCGAGTTACGGGTAAGCGTGTTACCGGTGTACGGCGGACAGGCCATTGGTCCCCAATTGCATGCACTGAAACGGGGAGTGGATGTGGTCGTCGCCACGCCGGGTCGGGCATTGGATCATGTCCGTCGAGGCACACTGAAGCTGCACGACGTAAGAATCGTCGTTCTGGATGAAGCGGACGAAATGCTCGATATGGGGTTTGCGGACGATCTGGACGCGATCCTGACCGAAACGCCTAAGACCAAGCAGACCGCCTTGTTCTCAGCGACGATGCCTGCTCGGATTCGCTCGATCGCCCACCGACATCTCCATAACCCCGTCGAAATCACGATCGCGAAAGAACCGGTCAAAGCCGGCACGGCCCCCCGCGTTCAGCAAACGGCCTATATCGTGGCGAGACCGTATCGAGCGGCCGCGCTCGCCCGCGTGATCGACGTGGTGGGGGCCAAATCGGCATTGGTCTTTTGCCGAACCAGGCTGGAGGTGGATGAGGTGACGGAGATGTTGACCGGACGCGGCCATCGAGCCGAGGCGATACACGGCGGCATGAGCCAGGGACAGCGCGACCGCGTCATGCAAAGCTTCAAGGGGGGACAAACCGAGTTACTGGTCGCCACCGATGTCGCCGCGCGCGGCCTGGATATACCCCAAGTATCACACGTGATCAACTACGACCTTCCCTCCTCGGCGGAAATCTATGTCCATCGGATTGGACGGACCGGTCGGGCCGGTCGGGAAGGTGTCGCGATCACCATCCTGGATCCCCGTGAGCAGCGTCTTCTGCGGACCATTGAACAACACACCAAAGCACGGGTCGCCGTGCTGCCGATTCCGAACGTGACTGACCTTCGCGCCAAGCAGTTCGAACGCGTGCAAGCCTCGGTGGAACAGGTCTTACGCGAGGGCACGCCGGATACATTCAAGCACCTGATCGAGAAGTTTTCCGCCTATCCACCGGCAGAGGTCGCGGCGGCCGCGTTCAAGCTACTGATTCGCGCAGAAGGCGGCGAACGTCAAGAGCAGGACATTCCGGCCACGCCTCTCAGACCGCCTGAATCGAGACGGCCGATGCAGGATATACGTCCGGGCAGTGGGCGGTTTCATGGAGGAGCGGGAACGCAGCGTCCGTCGTCTGGACGGACGCAACAAGGGGGACGAGCGGGAGCGATGACGCGGGTATATGTCGGGGTGGGGCGTGAAGCCGGCATCAGACCAGGCGATTTGGTGGGAGCAATCGCGAATGAGGCACGGATCAATTCCAACGTCATCGGTGCCATCGAAATCGAAAGCCGGTTTTCCATCGTTGATGTCCCGGCTTCCATGGCGTCAGGCATTATCGAAGTACTCGGGCGCGCTCGGATCAAAGGACGGAGGGTTCCCGTACGACTGTTTCGCGACTAACGTGTGGACGCAGGGTCTCCCCATTTCAGTTTCATCGCAGTCCTTCTCTCCTTCTTTTCCCACCGTTGCATGCGACACGTTCGTTCTCAGCCTCCAGAAGCGGACTATTGCTCAGTCTTGAGACGCAATCACACATTCTGAAAGCCATGGCTTGTGTGATCGCGACAGGCTGACTATCATGACCGGCTATCATGAATGATTCCCGGCCTCTCATCCCTGCATCCGTCACACTGCCCGAAATTACCCCCAAAGCCGTCGTGCTGGCGATCGTCCTGGCGGCCGTCTTGGCGGCCGCCAATGCGTATCTAGGTTTGTTTGCCGGCATGACGGTGTCTGCCTCGATTCCGGCCGCCGTGGTTTCCATGACGATCCTGAGGTTGTTCCGTACGTCGAACATCCTCGAAAACAATATCGTGCAAACCGCCGCTTCATCGGGTGAAGCATTGGCGGCCGGCGTCATCTTCACGATTCCCGCGCTCTTGCTGGTCGGGTATTGGGCGACATTCGACTACTGGCAGACCGTTCTCATCGCAACGGTCGGTGGGACGCTCGGCGTGCTCTTTACCATCCCATTGCGACGGGCACTTATCGTGTCGGCACGATTGCGGTTTCCCGAAGGAGTGGCGACGGCTGAAGTCCTCAAGATCGGCGCGGTGGCACGGCCGGAAGCCGAGTCGCGTGAATCGACGAGGGATTTTCAGTCGTTGTTGTTCGCGGCGCTGCTGGGTAGTGTGGTGAAGTTCGGCGAAAGCGGTCTTCGATTGTGGACGGAATCGTTAGAAGGCGCGGCCCACATGGGGCGCACCCTGTTCTACGCAGGGCTCAATCTGTCACCGGCACTCCTTGCGGTCGGATTTATCATCGGCATACAGACTGCTTCGGTGGTTTTTCTCGGAGGAATCCTTGGGTGGGTGATCCTGATGCCCACATATGGATTTTTTGATGGGCTCCCATCCGATCGAACAGGCCGCGCGGCGGCGATGTCGATCTGGAGCGGACAGATACGATATGTCGGTATCGGAGCGATGCTGACCGGCGGGCTGTGGACCCTCGCGAAGTTGCGACAGCCGGTTTGGAATAGCCTTCAGACGCTCCGGGCAAGCTATCGTGCGTCCGGAGTACGGCAAGATTCCGCGGGACCGTTGCGGACGGAACAGGACGCGCCGTTCCTGTGGATCGTCGTGCCGTTTGGCCTGTCACTCCTGCCGATGGCTTGGATCTATTCGACGGTCGTGGACAGTCCGTTTCTCGGCATTTTGATGACCATCGTGATGGCGCTTGCCGCTTTTCTCTTCTCGTCGGTCGCCGCCTATATGGCCGGAATGGTCGGAAGTTCCAGTAATCCCGTCTCCGGCGTGACGATCGCCACCATTATGGTCGCGGCTCTGCTGCTGGTGCTTTTCATGGGAACCGGACATCCGGCGGGACCGGCGGCCGCCTTGGTGATCGGAGCCGTCGTCTGTTGTGCCGCCGCGATGGGAGGGGACAATCTCCAAGATCTCAAGACCGGTCATCTGGTCGGAGCGACGCCATGGAAGCAACAAGTGATGCAGGTCGTCGGGGTCCTGACCGGGGCTTTGGTTCTCGTACCGGTGTTGTCGCTCCTCCAAGCCAAATACGGCATCGGCGAACCGACGAGCAGCCATCCGCATCCGCTCAGCGCACCACAGGCTATGTTGATGGCGAACTTGACACGAAGCCTGTTCGGTACCGGGTTGCCTTGGCCGCTCGTGGGGCTGGGAGCGGTGATCGGAGTCCTGATCATTTTCGCGGATCGGCGACAAGAACGCCGCGGGAGTGCGCTGCGATTCCCCGTACTGGCCGTGGCGCTCGGAATCTACCTGCCGCTGAAACTGTCCGCGGCCATTTTTGTCGGAGGCATGATCGCGACGTTGGCCCATAGACGAACGGGTGGGGGGCATGAGCCGTCGCAACGAGGGCTGCTCTTTGCCGCCGGGCTGATCACGGGCGAAGCGGTAATGGGTATCATGGTTGCCATGCCGATTGCGTTTGCCGCCCTGTGGCCCGGCTTCAGCGCCGATCCCTTTACGATATTTGTCGTTCCTCCGTTCGGAGGGTGGCCTGGCCTTGCGATGATGACCGCCGTGGGATTTGCACTCTATTGGATAGCGAGTTGGGAAAACCGGAGCACGCCCACCTCGATCGATCCAACGTCGCGGGATGGATCATAGAGCCATGGACATGAAAACCACAGCCCATGCTAACCCGGAGTTCCTCACGGTGATTTACGAGGTCGAGGGGCCTGAATCACAGGCACGCAGTACGGCGACGCGCATCTGTTTAGATCAAACCATTGAGGCGGAGAGCAATCTCCTTCCGCCTTCTCTCCGATCAACGATTCTTGGCTTCTTGGAAGATCTGCGGGCGACGGTCGAAGGCCGTTATCAAGCCACCATTCGCTTCCGTGGCGACCTACTCGGCGGCGAGTGCAGCGATTTGCTCAACATCCTGTTTGGAACCAGCAGCCTTCGCGGAGACGTCACGTTGCGGTCGTTCGCCATGACGAACGGGTTGCTCGCTTCGTGGCCCGGACCACGATTCGGCATTGATGGAATCAGGCAAATGGTCGGTGTGGTCCGCCGTCCGCTGCTCTGCGCGGTTCTGAAGCCGTTGGGCCGCACTCCTCGGGAACTGGCCGAGTTGGCCGTTCAATTCGTCGAAGGAGGCGCCGATGTGATCAAGGACGACCAGAGCCTGGTCGATCAAGATTGGTGTCGGTTTGACGAACGAGTCTCTCGCTGTGCCGAAGCCATTGCACGAGCCGGTACAAGGCGCGGAAGACCTTGCCTGTATTTCGCCCACATCAGTGCGGCCTGGGATACCATGCGTCGGCGCGCAGTCCTGGCGAAATCCTTGGGCGCCTCAGGTCTCTTGGTCGCGCCCGGCCTGACCGGCTTCGACGCCCTGAGAGCCCTTCGGTCGGACGACGAGATCGCTCTGCCGATTGCCGGCCATCCGTCCATGCTGGGAACCCTGGTTGATCGTGGCGGAGGTGGGCTCGCTTCGTCTGTCGTGTATGGGCTCCTCCCTCGATTGGTCGGCTCAGACCTGAGCATCTATCCGGCGTTCGGTTCCGACTATCCGATGTCCCAACAAGCCTGTGTCCTGATCGCGGAGCATTGTCGACGGACTTGGGGTTCGCTCAAACCATTGATGCCCGCAGTCGGCGGACGCCTCGGCTCTGGAAGCTTGGTGGAGTTGAATTCGGCCTTAGGAATGGATGTGATGTTCATCGTGGGAAGTCGCATCCAACAATCTCCCGACGGGGTCGTGGCTGGGATGCAGGAACTACATCGTCTGCTGAAGGACTGACTCCCATATCAGGTTCGAACACCACTTCCTAAAAGCGCCGTCCCTTGATATGCTACGAGAGCGCGGCTCATTGTGACATGACCCATGATGTCGGAGGTGAACATGAGGATGTCGACAAGGTTCTTTGAGGTACTGCGCATGATCAGTCGTCTCTGGACGGATCTTCCTCTGCTGTTTCGGCTGCTGAATGCATGGAAAGACGGCAGCTATCGCGGGCTGTCGGTACGCACGCTGGTCTCGCTGATCACCGCGCTGATCTACGTCGTGAGTCCGGTGGATTTCGTGCCGGACTTTATTCCCGGCATCGGGTTGATCGATGACGCGGCCGTCCTCGTTTTTCTGCTGCACAGCATGGCCCAAGATTTGGCCGCCTTTCGAGCTTGGGAACAGAGCCGCGCCAAGCTGTGACCGGCCTCACACGATCCCGAAACCGACGATGAGCCGGATCATGCCAAAGATCGCGGCAATCCCACAGCTGATCAGCCCGGCGATGCTTTTCCCCTTGCTCGCTTCAGCCGGCGCCATGCCTAGAGCGATGGCCGATATGATCGTCCCGATCACGGCGAAGGGAATGAGGAGCCAGTTGAGTGCGCCCAAAAACGGAACAAATCCGATCAGCATACCGATAAGGGAAAAGATGCCCCATGTGAGACTGACGTATTGCATCGTATGGAGGAAGAAGGATGCATGACACGTGCGTTAAGCAGCTTTCTTCTTCGGCACCTTGGCTCCCTTGCGTCTCGCTTCCGAAAGACCGATCGCGATGGCCTGCTTTCGGCTCTTCACGGGCTTCCCACTCGTTCCGCTTTTGAGGGTACCCTTCTTTCGCTTGCGCATCGCCCGCTCAACCGACTGATGCGCACGTTTACCATACCGTGCCATACGGTCCTCCCGGTCGCTTCTCATACGACATAAGACGGAGTCAATCGCTTCAGTTCACGCGTTCTAGCGTTGTCGTATGGCCCTGGTCCGTCACGTAAGCCTTGACCATGTCGCCCGGCAGGACCTTATCCAGCTTGGTACTCTTGTCGACATGGACCTTTTGCTCCTTACCGTCGTCGTCTTTGATGTAGTAGTATTCGCCTTCTGTTCGCATCAAAGTGCCCTTGATGGTGTCCTTTGTCAGACGCTCTTTGAGGGTCGGTGATGCTTCTTTCTGGTTCGTTGGATTGGCCGATTGGGCCTCGATACCGATGCCCAACAGTCCAACTACCAGTACGGT
Source organism: Nitrospira sp. SG-bin1 (assembly GCA_002083365.1). NCBI lineage: Bacteria > Pseudomonadati > Nitrospirota > Nitrospiria > Nitrospirales > Nitrospiraceae > Nitrospira > Nitrospira sp. SG-bin1. The sequence goes on from LVWS01000005.1 coordinate 79,557, forward strand.
CGATATCAGCATCCTTTTCATGGCCACCTCCAACAATGACAGGGTGAGAAGACGACACATCGTGACCGTCATCTTCTCGAAGAACCATCCGGCTGGGGACTAGGAAAGAACCTGGCTTACCTCGGAGATGGGGAACGATTGTCTTGAGGCAACGAGAAGGCGAGAGATCCGGTACGACTTATCCTATCAAGTCAGAGTTGAACTGATTCAGCGGCCGTATGGTGACTGCAGTCACTTCGTTGTACACGGTGAGCCGACCCCCTTGTCGACGTCGGGTAAAGGTCCCTTCCACGATGATTTGATCCCCGTTCTGAACGGGGATTCGGCTGGTCACTTTAAGCGTCCCGACGCTGTCGGCCAACAAGAACTTGAACGTTGGCTCTCCCTTCTGATCGATGATCGTTTGAACATCCTTTACGGAACCGATGACGACCACGGCTTTGTGATCATACACTTCCGGATGGGCCATGAGGTCTGCCATCTCCAGTAAGTTGGCGTTGCCCAGGGGTATGGACAGGAGAGTCACGAAGAGAGCGGGGAGAATAACTAGGGAGACTCCGAGGGTGCGGCGAGGAGGAACTAGGGTTTTGCTTGTCATGATCGAGCCGTATTGTACCGAAGATCACGGCCAGTACAAGATGGGCGATCACCTTACTCAATGGTCTCTGAGTTCTGTTACGGGGTCACGGAGCGACAACGCGATGGGATTCAGCGGTTTGTATAGGGTCCGTGCAATGTTTCGGAAGGGGTGGTTTTGTCTTGCTGCGAGGTTTCGGTATTCTCTCTGGTCACAGTCGGTTCGATTTGGCCGGAAGCCGATTTGGTCTGTCGCTCTTCATCCAGGCTCCGATGATCCCGGTCTCCGGCGAATACACTGACGCTTAGAAGGAATGCCAGCGCCACGGCACTACCCTTGACATCTAGTTCATGTGCAAGCTTTTTCCCGAACCAATGAAGCATGTGTTCCGTCTCATCTGAAGTAAGGAGTGAAGTAAGGAGTATTGGTATTGTGTGTACGCGGCCCGGAGAGCATGCGCTACAGGGGAAAACCCTAGCCCTCTACCGGTTTCTCCCCCATGAAAAAAAACGAGGATGACCGAGCTGAGGTTGCTTTGAGGGTATGGTGGATGACAGCGGTGCCCGTTCACGTCGAACGAGCAGGCATAATATCGTTGTATTGCTGCACTGAGAATCCGTTGTCAGCTCTCCTTTCTTCGCTTTGCCTTGGCCGTCGGTACGGCGGCCATGGGATCTTCGGGCCAATGGTGTTTGGGATATCGACCGCGTAATTCTTTCCGGACATCTGCGTAGGCTCTCCTCCAAAAGCCACCGAGGTCCTGCGTGACCTGCACCGGACGTCCGGCAGGGGAGAGAAGATGCAAAACCAACGGAACCTTTCCATCAGCGATGCACGGAGTGTTCTGGCTGCCGAACATTTCTTGCAACCGTACTGCCAACACCGGGGACTCGGATTGCTCGTAATCGATCGGGAGCCGGGACCCACTCGGGACGATGAGGTGCGTCGGAGCCAGACGGTCAAGGCGACGCGATTGTTCGTAAGTCAGCAAGGCATGGAGTGGTGCCGTCAGATCCAGCCGCCTCACCCGCTCCAGGGTCGTGATTCCCGTCAGATAAGGCCCGAGCCATTGATCCAATGTCAGAAGCAACGTCTCGTCGGACAGGTCGGGCCATTCTGACTGAGTATCATCAATGCGTCTCAGCCACATCACACGAGCACGCCACTGTTGGAGAGGACGACTGAAGGAGAGGACTTCAAGTCCATGTTTATGAATGGCTTCTAACAATATGTCAGTTATCTTATTCGCATCAGGTGACGAGATCGTTTCCTCAGTGAGAATCATCGCGCCTAACCGTCGGCGGCGCCAGGCACGAACGGCTCGGACTGCTTCATCCCAGATGATCTCTTCTTCATCAATCAACCGGGCAGGATACAAGGAGGCAATGTCTTCTTGGGTAATCGGAGCCGCAAGATTGATTCCGGCCCACTGGTCGCCTCCATCCAAATCGGCGATGACGAGAAAGGGCTCCGAGGCGAGGGGATCGGCCGTCCTAAAACGAGCACCTCGACCATTCACCAAAAGGTAACGCCCTTCGCGATCCGGCTGCCGCCGAGCGATCCGATCGGGATAGGCCAGTGCAATCAATCGCCCGACCGAACTTGAATCGTCCTGATTCTGATGTCGGACCTCACGAGACTGTATGCCGCCGAGCTGTCGCATCCAGAGTCGGGCTGTTCTCTTCACTCGGTCAACCGCGGCTCGATCCACCGTCTGACCGATGGTATTGTACTGCCCCCGCAAGACATCAATCCTTACCCGCAGATCAGCGTTCTGCCATTCGCGTCGCCCTTGAAGAACGTCTCGTTCGCTCAACAGGGCCGCCACCTCGCATGCGAGAGCGGCAAGACCGAACGGCAATGCCCGAAGCACCATATGCGCGAGGCGGGGGTGCAGGGGAAGTTCGGCCATTTGTCGGGCATGGTCCGTCGGCCGACCATCGGCCGAAAAAGCATCGAGTTGCACCAAAAGATTTCTGGCCTGAGCCACGGCTCCGACAGGAGGAGGGGTGAGCCACGACAACTCCGCCGGATCACGGGCTCCCCACTGTGCCAAATCGAGCATGAGAGGAGCCAGATCTGCTTCGAGAATTTCCGGTGAACGGCGAGGAGCCAGCATCACCTGTTCTTTCTCGGTCCACAGTCGGTAACAGACACCTGGTTCAAGACGTCCGGCCCTTCCGCGGCGTTGTTCAGCCGAGTCTTTTGTGACGCGAACGGTTTCCAATCGAGTCAGTCCGGAACGCGGGTCGTACCGTGGGATTCGAACGCGACCCGCGTCGATCACCACACGTATACCGTCGATCGTCAAACTCGTTTCGGCGATGGAGGTGGCCAACACGACTTTTCTCCATCCAGGAGCTGTCGGCCGAATCGCGACATCCTGCATGTCTTGCGGAAGATCTCCATGCAGCGGCGCGATTTGTACGGTGGGAGGCAGACCGGAATCCGACAGGATTCGTTCGACTCGGCGAATGTCCGCCATTCCCGGGAGGAACACCAACAGATTACCGCGATCATTGGCGAGCGATCGCCGAATGAGCTGCGAGACGGCCGCATCAAGCCGTCCGGTGAGCGGTTGATCCAGATACCTAGTCTCGACGGGATACATCCGGCCTTCGCACGTGATGAGAGGAGCCCGACGCAACAGTTCGGACACCGGACCGCAATCCAGCGTCGCCGACATGATCAAGAGACGCAGGTCGGGGCGGAAGAGGCGTTGAGCTTCGAGACACAGGGCAAGTCCCAGATCCGCTTGCAGGCTTCGCTCATGGAACTCGTCGAACAGCACGATGCCATAGGTCTCAAGCGAGGGATCTTGTTGGAGCAACCTCGTCAACACCCCTTCAGTAATCACCTCGATTGTCGTCGCCGGTCCGATCTTCGTGTCGAGACGCATCCGATACCCGACGGTGTCTCCGACATGTTCGTGCAGCGTTTCCGCCATGCGATGCGCGGCGGCTCTCGCGGCGAGACGCCGGGGTTCGAGCAGCAAGATTTTTTTGCCTGATAACCAGAGCGCGTTCAGAAGAATCAGAGGCACACGCGTTGTTTTTCCTGCTCCTGGAGGGGCGCTCAGCAACACATTCGGCCCGGCTTCCAATGCGCAGCAGACCGACGGCAACACATCTTCTATTGGCAGTGCGGACATGACGTGATAGGGTCTCACATAGAGAGCTGATACTGTACCAGAACGCGCAAACCGTGTGGAATGAGGAACCGCGCATGAAGGACGAACCGATATCGTCTTATCGTTGGAGCAGCGACAAACCGACAAAGCCTGGTTGGTACTGGTTTCGCGGGCCCGCGCATGAAGCCGACCCCTTCATCGTGCTGGTGGATCAAGCGGGAGAGTTTCAATGGCCGGACGGCGGTTTTCAGGAAGTCTCACTCGCGAACGGCGAATGGGCCGGCCCGATCGAGGAACCGAACGAGTAGCGGGGCATCTTGCTTGATCGAAACAAAGGATTTAGGGGTTTCGTCCATTGGCGAGGGACGGAATGAATTTTAGTCTCACCGTATCGTCGCGCTGGAGATGAATGGAGGATGACGGAGCAAGCGGTCGAGCCACACCTGTTTGTGATTCTAGGGGCGACCGGTGATTTGACGCGGCGGAAACTGCTGCCCGCCTTATTTCACTTGCGCACCTACGGTGAGCTGGAAAAACAGAATACGCTCATCGTGGGGGCCGCATTGCCTGAAATGAGCGCGGACGCGTTCCGCTTGTGGGCCTATGAGGGGTTGAGTAGTTCAGGCGCTCGTCACGCGTCGGACCTTCGGCAATGGTGCGAAGACCATCTGTACTATCAGACTTTGCGGGAAGGTAGATTGGCGGACTATGAAGCGCTCGCCACGTTTATCGCTCGTCTGGAGGTGGCCAGAAATTTGCCGCAAAATCGGATCTTCTATCTGGCGCTTCCGCCGACGATCGTGCCGGCCACCTTGGAATTGCTCGATCAGACCGGTTTGCTGAAAAGTCACGGATGGGTTCGGGTGGTCTTTGAAAAACCCTTCGGTCACGATTTCCATTCCGCCCGTGCGCTCAATACCCTTTTGCACCGCTATCTCGACGAAACGCAGATCTATCGCATCGATCACTATCTCGGCAAAGAGACCGTGCAAAATTTGTTGGCCTTTCGTTTCGCCAACCCTATTTTTGAGTCGTTATGGAATCGCGACACGGTGGACAGCGTGGAGATCACCGTCGCGGAAGACCTCGGTGTCGAACACCGTGGAGCGTACTATCAAGAAGCCGGAGCCTTGCGCGACATGGTGCAGAACCATTTGACGCAACTGTTGACCGTCGTTGGAATGGAAGTGCCGACGTCCTTCGAAGCCTCGGAGATCCAGGCCGAAAAACTGAAAGTTTTACGCTCGGTTTCACCGATTCGCCCTCACAACGTCATCTTCGGCCAATACACGGCATGGGATGTCGCCGGCCAGCGGATCGCGGGCTACCTGGAAGAACGAGGTGTCCCTCCCGATTCGATCACCGAGACCTATGTGGCGTTGAAGATGGAAATCCACAATTGGCGCTGGAGGGGAGTACCATTTTATTTGCGAACCGGGAAGCGGCTTCCGCGCAAAATTACGCAAGTAGCCGTGACCTTCCGTGCGGCTCCCATTCAAGTGTTTCGATCGTTGGAGCCTGATAGTCTGAACTCCAATAAATTGCTGATTACCTTGCAGCCGAGTGAAGGATTCTCGCTCTGTTTCTCCGTGAAGACTCCCGGGCGCCCGTTCAAGTTTACCGATCGGGCGTTGCGATTCGACTATGGTCGGGCGTTCGGCGGCGAGTTGCCGGAAGCCTATGAAACGTTGTTGCGCGACGTCATGATCGGCGATCAGACCTTGTTCGTGACTGCAGACTTCACGGAAACGGCCTGGCGACTCTACGACCCGCTATTGGTTGGCCCTCGATCGGTCCATTCTTACACGGCCGGATCCTGGGGACCGAAGGAAGCGGACGCGCTCGTGGAACAGGACGGCCACAGCTGGCAACTGGGTTGGTAAGGCTTCGCCATCCGATATTCCGCTCTATCGGCATGCTACCATGACGGAATGGCTTCAGATCCCGCTTGTCCCATAACCACCGATATCCCTCAACGTCTGGACCGGCTACCCTGGTCACGCTGGCATTGGCTCGTCGTCGGAGCATTGGGGATCACCTGGTTGCTCGACGGACTGGAAGTATCCATCGTGGCCTCGCTTGGTCCGATGTTGACTCACCCTGACGCATTGCACCTCACTCAATCCGAAGTGGGCCTCACAGCATCCGCGTATCTGGCAGGATCGGTCATGGGCGCGCTGTTCTTTTCATATCTCACCGACCGCCAAGGACGAAAAAAATGGTTCATGATCACGTTGGCACTCTATCTCACGGCAACGGTGCTCACGGCTTTTTCATGGGACCTCACGAGTTTCATGTTCTTCCGATTTTTAACCGGAGCCGGCATCGGAGGCGAATACGCCGCCATCAATTCCGCGATCGATGAATTGATTCCCGCTCGAAGCCGGGGCCACACCGATCTGGCGATCAACGGCACGTGGTGGCTCGGGTCCGCGGCCGGCGCATTGTTGACACTGCTCTTGTTGAACCCGGCGATCTTTCCCGAATCCATCGGATGGCGGCTCTGTTTTGTCTTCGGTGCCGTGCTGGGAGTGGCCATCATCATCGTTCGGCGGGTCATCCCGGAAAGCCCACGGTGGCTCATGACCCACGGCCGGGTGCATGACGCGGAAGCCATCGTGACGCATATTGAGCGTCAAGTGGCGCAACATCAGGGCACATCGCTCACGGCCTCCCACGGCACAATCACGGTCCATGCCCGCCCACACGCGACGATCGCGACCGTGGCCCGAGAACTATTCCAATCGTATCCACGGCGGACCGTGCTGGGCATTGGTCTCATGGTCACACAATCGTTCATGTATAACGCCGTGTCGTTCACGTATCCTCTTCTGCTCACGAAATATTATGGCGTGCCCGGCAGCACCATCGGCCTCTACATCTTGCCGTTCGCATTGGGCAACTTTTTGGGCCCACTCGTGTTGGGCCGACTGTTCGACACGATCGGCCGCAAGCCCATGATCAGCCTCACGTACGGCCTGGCCGGTCTTCTCTTGGGCGTCACAGGATATTTATTTTGGGCTGGTTCTTTGACGCTGTTCACGCACATGGTGATCTGGTCCTCGATCTTCTTTTTTGCGTCTGCGGGGGCGAGTGCCGCCTATCTGACCGTGAGCGAGATCTTTCCGATGGAAATCCGCGCGATGGCGATCGCCTTCTTTTTCATCGTGGCACAGGGAGCCGGCGTGGCAGCGCCGTGGATCTACGGAATGCTGATCGAAACGTCAACCACCAGCGTCTTCTACGGATATCTCGTGGGCGGAGGCATGATGCTTCTCGGTGCGGCGATGGAGCTGTGGCTGGGCATCAATGCGGAAGGGCGGTCTCTCGAGCAGTTGGCGCCTCCATTATCTGTGCAAAAACCATCCTCAGCCCCTCACTCACGCTGAATTTTCCAAGATACATCCATTGTGCTTCCAACGCGGCGGTACTGCCTTTCCCTCGTGCTCGGGTAGTTCCCAGTTCTTACCGGCCCGTAACGCATGTACGCATGCAGAGGATGCAAGAGGAAAGATTGGAGATATCTTCGTGTCGAAATCGGCCACGATGCTAGACGAGCCCCGGATGGTCCTCAGCGAGGAACAAGTCAAGATTGTTTTTGACGGAACCATGACAAGACCGCAACTGGATCATCCCGAAGGGCTGGCATTTGACCAGGAGGGACGACTCTACTGCGGCGGCGAACAAGGACAAATCTTTCGCCTATCCCTCGAAGACCGCACTATGGAGCAAGTCGGGGATACGGGAGGCTTTTGCCTGGGAATGGCTTTCAATGCGGAAGGTGATCTGTTTATCTGCGACTCCCGCCACGCGGCGGTGTTTCGTTTCCGTCCGGAGACCGGAAAACTGGAGTTGTTCGCCAAAGAGGCTGAGGGGCGCCGGCTCCGTATTCCGAACTATCCCGCGTTCGATGTCCAAGGCCGTCTATACATCTCCGATAGTTATGAGTTCAAGGAGCCCGGGCCCGGGATTTTTCGGTTCACGCCCGACGGCCGCGGCGAGCTGTGGTACCGGGAACCGCTCAACTTCGCCAACGGCCTGGCGTTCACGCCGGACTGTTCAGCGCTCTATGTGGTGGAAAGTTTTCCCGGAAGCATCGTTCGGATCCCGCTCACACCAAGCGGACAGGCGGGGCGAAAAGAGCATGTGGCTTCCATCGATGTTGTTCCCGATGGGTTGGCGATGGATAGCTCAGGACGGCTGTACGTCTCCTGTTATGAGCCGAGTGCGGTGTATCGAATCACGGTGGACGGCACCGTCGAAACGATCTGGCGCGATCGAGAGGCCATCGTGCTCTGCCATCCCACGAACTGCGCGTTTCGAGGCACCAGTTTGTTCACCGTGAATCTCGGCAAGTGCCACATTACCGAACTCATGGTCGGTATGGAAGGCACTCCATTGCCGCCGGTGTAGAAGGAGAACGATTCACCCACCTACCGAGTGAACCGGCATCAACGTTCGCACTCCAGAGGTTTCGCCTTGCCGCTCGAATACCGGTTGTGCAGCTTGACGGAGGGTGTTGTGCGTGCGCGTATTCGCAGATTGATCATCTCCACGGCAACGGAGAACGCCATCGCAAAGTAGATGTACCCCTTCGGGACATGGACATCAAACCCTTCCACCATCAGCGTCACTCCGACAAGAATGAGAAAAGAGAGAGCGAGAATCTTGATCGTGGGGTGCGTATCGACGAAATCGCCGATCGAACGGGCGGCGAACATCATGACCAGCACGGCGCCGATAATGGCCGTCGCCATGACGGAGACTTCGTCCACGAGTCCGACGGCGGTGATGACGGAATCCAACGAAAAGACAAGGTCCAATACGGTGATCTGCAACAACATCATTCCGAAACCGGCTGGAACCGACGACCCTGCCTCTTCATCCGAACCTTCCAAGCTCTCGTGAATCTCATGAGTCGCCTTTGCGAGCAAGAACAGCCCTCCTCCAATCAGGATCAAGTCTCGACCGGATATCGCTTGGCTCAGCACCGTGAAAAGTGGAGCGGTCAGGCTCATCACGAGCGAAATCGAGAACAGCAATCCCAATCGTGCGATCATCGCCAGCCCCAACCCCAGACGACGGGCAATGTTCCGCTGGTGCGGGGGTAGCCGGCCGACAAGGACGGAGATAAAGATGATGTTGTCGACTCCGAGCACGATTTCGAGGGCCGTCAGGGTGCCCAGCGCAACCCACATCTCTGAATGACTCATCCAATCGAACATGTGATTCTCCGAATCAATAGAACTCGACAGGGTTCAGAATCCGCTCCACGGTCTCGATGTCTGGCACGGTCTGGCACACCGCCAGAGTCCGTGGCCTGTTCGGTCACTTCATGATCGACTACGTGGGACTAATGAATCAATGATTTAAATTCCACTCTTCCTCTGACGTCTTTCGTTCAGTGATTCCTGAAACGGTGCGCATAAGGCTATCCACAGGTGATCGAAATAGATCCTAAAAGCCCTAGCTGCAGAAAATGACTAGGGCTATTACGCCTTAACCACCATGACCAACCAATGCTACTCCCCGGGGGATAAGGCAAATGAGGCGGGTTGTAACAACCGGATAGCTGCTCTGTATTTCGAAGATTATGTAGAACTGTGCAAGTATTTCGGCTAGAGCCTTACTGCGTATCTATGATATAAGGCTAGGGCTATACGTATGGGGCATCGCCACTATCACACACTGGCGTGAATCCATTTATATTCGAATAAGGCCATTCGAACCCGAGATGGCCGTCTCAGATCGTACAGCGACCCAGAGCCATAAAAGCACAACGTCAGGGATGTCATTGTAGGGATCCACAGTGGGAGGTGCCCGTGGAAACCGTTAACGAAATGGTGGGAGCGAGTCCCGCCATTTGCACGGTCTTTGACTTGGTTCGCAAGATGGCGAATACCGAGATGCCGGTTCTCATTACCGGCGAGACCGGCACTGGGAAGGAATTGACTGCGCAGGCGATCCATGAGCGAAGCCCCAGGAAACACGGACCTTTCGTGCCAATCAATTGCGGAGCCATCCCGGAAACCTTATTGGAATCCGAACTGTTTGGTCACGAACGTGGCGCCTTCACGGGGGCCGTCCACCAAAAGAAAGGTAAACTTGAGGCCGCAGCGGGCGGTACGTTGTTTCTCGATGAAGTCGGAGATTTACTACCCGCCCTTCAGGTCAAGCTGCTTCGTTTTTTACAGGAAGGCACGTTCGAACGGGTCGGTGGACAAGAGACACTCCATGTCGATGCGCGGGTTCTTGCCGCGACCAATGTCGACCTGAAAACCGCGATCGACAAGAACCTCTTTCGAGAGGATCTTTATTATAGACTCGGCGTGTTGCATATCCATCTCCCACCACTGCGCGACCGGGGCGAGGATACTTTGCTCATGGCGATGGTCTTTCTCAAACGTGCCGCCACGACCTATCGCAAACCGATCCGAGGCTATACGGCTCAAGCCGTCGGCGTGCTTCGTTCCTATTCCTGGCCGGGGAACGTACGGGAATTAAGCAATCGAGTTCGACGCGCCGTTGTCATGGCGGAAGGAACCGAAATTACTCCGCAGGACTTGGATCTGGCCGACGAAGAACCTCGGACGGAAGGTTCCCTGGATTCTCTGCGGGCGGCTCACCGCCGGATAGAAATGGAGTTGCTGGTAAAAGCAATCAGTTTGCATCGAGGGAACTTGACCCGAATGGCAAGGGACCTCGAGGTGAGCCGTTCGACATTGTACCGGAAACTGCGCGCCTATGGATTGGAAAAATTTGTGCCAGCTGCAATTCCGCTCACACCTGACAACTCCAACCCCAGGCCTAAGAAACCTGCAAAATTCAAGAATAAGGCTGAAATGCCGCATGAATCTGCAACCGCAGATGCCGCCTTGGCGCAGATCCCTCCACTCCCTCAATCGGTGTAGCGACGCTGTTTTCCACAATCACAAAACTCTATAACCTCCCTGATCTCCGTTCTGCTGTGAAGAGAACATCTCGATCGGCGACCTAGAAACAACTCGCGTGCTCTCGCGTATCAAGGTAATCGTTTTCATTTCTGAAAATGAAAGCTGCCTGGCACGCATGAAGTGTTTCACAATGAAACACCATGAAGAGAGTAATAGGGCCACAATATATTGATTTGCCTTTGCAACAATTCGCATGCAATGTGTTCTTGTGATCTTGTAAGTCGTGATCAGCTCCCTATTCCATCCAAAACATTCTACAAGCAGTGTCTCACAATAGAACACCTTGGGATGATCAGAATTCATCGTGTGTGGAGGGTAACTGCATGGGATCTTCACAAATGCGAATGATTCGATTCTATTTTGGAACGCAGTGTACATCTTCCAAGATGCATGGAGTTTGTCTTGATCGATATCAGTGTTCCAGAATAATACAAGTGGACACGATTTGATACAATCGAGTAGCTGCGGCTTGCCCGAAAAGTTCATATTACTCTCAAATAAAAAATATTGTGCTTTAGGCACCTGAATTGCTTTCGCATCAGAACAATTTGTTATGCGTAGTACTGAACGGGGTGGGGATATTGTGGATAACCTAACGGGACACGATGGCATGTTTCCTCTACACCTACTGGCAGCTTGTGAACATCATCAATATGGGTATGACCGTAGCTCGATGGCACGACTTCAGACCTTGCAGATGTCATCCTGTGAAGCTGCGGAAGGAGACATGACGCCGGCGTGGTGGTTTCATCACTTTGAGCCTGTCTGGAAACCATTCATTCAATGGTTTTGTCGACAAAGGAACGTGACATTGTATGAGTTCGAGCATGCCGCTTCTCAAGTTCGTGGGCTGACGCATATCGAAAAAACAATCGCCATCTCCGCATTTCGCCACCAACAGGAATTGGGGGGAGCTCCGTCCCACAACGCCACGGCGTTTCGCTGTGAACAAAGTCTGTCCGCCGTTTGACGGCGCTGCTTTCGTGTGAGCTCATTCCAACAGTCCCATTCCCCAATGCTCAAAGCCCAATGATGACCTGCCTGACTTTCTACGGCGAGAAGGGTACGCCGGCACTTCAATCCCGAGTGAGTATGAATCGAATGCTCAGGCGTGACTGGTTGATGTGCAGGACATGACTGTCTTCTGCACGAAAGACGGCCACGCTTCAGGGAGTCTTGTGCTCTGCAGGACTATAGTATTGGATGAAACGTTCTTGCACGAGAGGAACGGAAGCTGTCGCGCTCTGTGACCAGGACGATTGTTCTGTCGTCAGTTCCTTAGTCCAGTTGCCCATCGCGTCGTATTCATAAGTGGTGATCCACTTGCGCGGCTGATTATCGCCGAACGTTTCGGTCGTCGCTCGTACACGCCTTCCCAGATCATCATAGTCGCTCGCCACCCTGCCGGACACTACTCCTTGCGCGTCGTACATGACGAGCTCACGTAACCGTCCCTGTGCATCATACCGGTGCGTCAATTCACTGAAGAGCTCACCTTTACTGTACCGGGCTGAATAAATGCGCCGCCCGAATATATCGAACAGACTCTTGTATGCGATCGAATGGTTGACCCACAGTTGTTCCCAAAGGTGCCCTCGTTGGTCGTACTGTAAAAACTCGGCATGCTGAAAACCGCCGTCATCTGAGGTCGTCACTGATGCGGTCTCTCGGCCCCGTGAGTCTCGCGCATAGACGACCTGTTTCCTAAACAGCAATCTCCCGCTGGGGTCCAGAGCGAGTTCTTCTTGGAGATGTCCCTCCCGGTCATACCGGAACAATGAATATGTGGAGGTATTGGCATGTGCAATGTCAACGGCGGCCTCGATGAGATGCCCGGCGCGATCATAGGTTTCGGTTGTGGAGTAGCCCAATCTCTTGATCGTGACACTGCGAACGGGTCCGCTGAGTTCATTCGTGGTTCCGATTGTCTCGGCAACACCGGCCGCCTCCCAAAGGCTCCCACCAACGGTGGCCAGGAGGATTGAAAACAATCGAATATACATGTATCCCTCTCCGAGACATTCTACACTGGACGTCGAAAATATGAAGAAAGAGGAGGAATTTGGGCGGGAGCGGTGAACGCGCGTTGGATATAATATGACGGCTGAAGTCTCCTTGTGAAGGAGCGTGACTATGTATTGTGAGGACCTCGCATATATTCATGATCGCGGATATTCCGACGGAGCAGCTCGTGCCGCGACATGGATCGTTCACATGTTACGAACCAAGCATCGAAGCGGCGGCCGTCTTCTGGACTTGGGGTGTGTGGGAGCGACGGCCGTGTTTAGCCGAGCCGGGTACGAGACGCTTGGGATGGACATCTCTCGATCAATGGTTCATCTGGCAAGACGTCGGGTGCCTCACGGAAAGTCTCGTGTCGCCTCTTTCTTGCTTATTCGACCGTTCCATGGACCGCCATCGTGGCGACCGGCGAGGTCCTCAATTACCTTACCTTCCGCAGACGTGGGATTTGCTTTCGATGTTCGCATGCCTCCTCGCAAAGACGATCCGTTGACATGGGTGACAGGAAAGATCGGTACCGATTGGTCTGTCATGTCCGGCAGAGTGGTCGACATGAACCGGCGAATATTGATACGGAGCATCACAACGCTTCGATTGGTACGTGGTCGATGGCGGCGTGGCCAAGAGATCCATCGACAACGCCTGTACCGTCCATCGGACATTCGCGCATGGTTGCGTGTCGCCGGCTTTCATATCGAAAGGCGATCCGGCTATGACGAAATCCCGCTTTCCACTGGTGCACTGTTCATCGCAAGCAAGCCAGGCGCACCATGATGACCAACGGGACGAGATCAGCACGGAGCAGGGGGGAACAGGACGGTCGATTCTCCTCGCCGATTCTTTGGTTTCTCTTCGACGGTGACTTCCGCGGTGGTACGCTCTTATTCAACTATGCCGCTGTCTACCCTTCAACCTCCGATCGCTGACGAGCCACCGACATCTCCGCTCGTCCCGACATTTCCACAACCAGTAGTGGACGCCCTATCGCGAGGTCATTGGGTCGACGCGATCGTACCAGTGCGCCTGGAACAGGGCATCGGTGTCCATGAAGCCCAGGATGTGATCGAGACGTCTCTCCGATCACAACCGGCCCTCGGAGATCGAGTTGATGAAGCCCAAGCGGATGCGCGCGAAGGCCTACTCCGCTGGCTGATCTTCCTGTTGGCCGGCGGTGGGGGGCTTGCATATTTCTTGATGTAATGAGAAGGGCATGCACGCACAATGGATGGTGATCAAATTCTGCTGGCTCTGATCGGCACCGGCGCATCCTTCGTGACATTTTGTCTCATGCGATTCCCTCGGACTCGGCGACCTCGGTTCCAACCTTATGGTCCCTTCTCGCTGACCGCTTCCTTCTTCGGTGCCTTGACAATCCTCCTCATCTCCGTCTTGACAGTCTACGCACAAGCCGTTTGGCGCTGAATATTCTTTCCCTTCCCTCCGGGTGTACAATCTTCACTATCATCTGTATTGTCCGGGGGAACCTCTATGTTTGTTACGCCTGATACATGGATCGGTCTGGGGATTGTCGTGATTATCGCTGTACTGGTTGTGGGCCACGCTACATTTCTTGGCACGTTGATCATTTGGCTGTTTGGGACAGAACAAGAGACAGTGGAAACGTCTGGCAGGGATAAGACGACCCTACGGTCAGAAATACATGAAGCCGTATAATGCGTATAATGATGGGCCATGTGCCTCACGCCCCATGTCGTCAGAACGGTGTACCAAGTGAAACGATTGCGAATTTGTACCAAGCAAATGCGAATCGCTCGTCATTGTCCACACCGCCCTCGATAACCCGGTACCCTGTCGTGACATACCAGGTATCGCTCAGGTCAAGATCCATAAAACATGAACTGGGACTGCTCACCTAGTAATTATCCTTGCAATCTTTATGGTCCGCGAGTCTTAGGTAGCAGGAAGGTGGGCGATCTTGTGATCGCTTATCACGATCAGTATCATTCCAGCAAACGGACGGTGGACAAACATGACCTCTCCGTCCACATCAAGAATCTAAGCGAATCAAGGTTTAACAGGTTGCATCCGCCAGCGAGACCATCTATCTTGTTTCAGCGGTCTCCGGTGTTTTGCGTTCGAATCCGTCATAGATATCTCTGTACGGATATCCCTGTACGCGCGGCATGTGATTTCCTCGGGTAACACTTCCTTGAAACAGTGAAATCACCACAAGGACATGAAGCGGGTCCGGTGGCCAAATTTTTAGCGGAGGATCACCGGCGATTAGAACAACTCCTTCGGACAGCTCTGGCTACTTCAGGCTGTGTGGAGCAGGGAACGTATGACCACTTCCGAGCCGGCCTGCTCCGCCACACCGGGATGGAAGAGAAAATCCTCCTGCCGGCTGCACAGCGATGGAACGGAGGCACACCGCTCTCGATGGCGGCGAAGCTCCGGCTCGATCATGGTGCAATCGCTTCTCTGCTCATGCCGACGCCCACTCCGGGTATCGTCGCCGCACTCCGCTCGATCCTCGACATACACAATGTGCTGGAAGAAGGCCCGGATGGCTTATATGAAACGTGCGATAAGCTTGCGGGTTCGCACATTGACCAGTTGATCACCGCGCTCCGTACTGCCCCGGAAGTGACCGTGCTGCCCCATTCTGATACCCCGGCTGTACTGGGCGCCGTCCGCCGAGCCTTGGAGCGAGCCGGCTATGAGTGCCCCGGTGAGCTGACCGCCTCTTGAGAATCACCCTCTTGCCATTACGATATGGTATGCTGCGCACGCTATGACGACTGAGACGACCCTCTTCAGCGAACTTGCCGCCGCCGTCGCGCGGAGACGGACCTTTGCCATCATCAGTCATCCGGATGCCGGCAAAACGACGTTGACGGAAAAGCTGCTCCTGTACTCCGGCCTGCTCCGAACCGCGGGCATGGTGCGCGGACGGAAGGGTAGAAAGACCACCGCTTCGGATTGGATGGGCATGGAGCAGGAGCGCGGTATTTCCATCACGGCGTCGGCCATGCAATTTCCCTACAAAGACGCCGTGGTGAATCTCCTGGATACACCGGGCCACCAAGATTTCTCCGAAGATACCTATCGCACCCTCACTGCTGCCGACAGCGCCATCATGGTCATCGATGCAGCCAAAGGTGTGGAAACCCAAACACGCAAACTGTTCGCCGTCTGCCGCATGCGTCGGATCCCGGTCTTGACCTTGATCAACAAGATGGACCTGCCGGGGCGTCCACCGCTCGACCTCATGACCGAAGTGGAACAGGCGTTGAATATTCACGCGAGCGCGATCAACTGGCCGATCGGGTCGGGCAGTGACTTTGTGGGCATTGTCACTCGTGCCGATAGTCGAGTGCAGCTGTTCAGCAAGACCATGCACGGCGGGGCGACCAAAGTCGAAACGGACACGTTGCCGCTGGCCGAGCTCGGAGCACACAGCCGGGTGTCTCAGGAGACCCTGGCACACGTGCAGCATGATCTGGAGCTTCTGGAGATCGCCGGAAATCTCTTTACACGGGAGCAGTTTCTTCAGGGCGAAGTCACGCCGGTTTTTTTCGCGTCCGCGCTCACGAATTTTGGGATTGAAAGCTTTCTCGACGCGTTTGTGGACCTGGCGCCAAGTCCCGGTGTGCGGCCGGCTGATCGTGACGACGGCTCCGAGATGTCTGTAGACCCGATCGACATGCCGTTCAGCGCCTATGTCTTCAAGCTGCAGGCGAACATGAACCCGAAGCATCGCGACAGCACGGCATTTCTCCGAATCTGTTCCGGACGTTTCGAACGCGATATGGTGGTGAAGCATCACCGATTGGGTCGAGAGATTCGGCTGGCAAGACCGCATAGTTTGGTGGCGCAGGAACGCAGCACGGTCGAAGAGGCCTATCCGGGCGACATCATCGGCATCATCAATCCCGGCGTCTTTGCCATCGGTGATACGGTATCGCTAACCGGAGGTTTCAACTATAAACCGCTCCCACAATTCCAGCCCGAAATCTTTGCGCGCCTGAGACCGACGGATGTCGGCAAGCGCAAGGCGTTCGACAAGGGCTTGTCCCAGATGGCGCAAGAGGGCACGGTGCAGATCATGCGGAGTTTCAATGACCAAGAAGTGTTGATTGCCGCGGTCGGCCGTCTCCAGTTCGACGTGCTGCAATACCGACTCCGCCATGAATACCGCGTCGAAACGATCCTCGACGCGCTACCGTTCAGTTGCAGCGCCTGGTTGGAAGGGGATCCCTCTACCTTCAAACCACCGTCGGCGTCGATGATGGTGAAGGACCAACGAGATCGGGTCGTCGTCCTCTTCGGTGATCAGCTCATGAAGACCATCGCGCGGGATCGGAACCCCGATCATGTGCTGCGGGACATGGGCTAATCATGATCCTTAGCGTCGGAGACGACAGCTAAGAGCAACCGGCGATGTTCTCCGACTGTTTTACGTGCCGAAGCAAATCATTGACTAATGCCTCTTTCCCTTCGCTGCCTCTTCCTGTTCCAGATCAATAATGGCGCCGGACATCGCGTCGATGTGCACTTCCATGTTTGTTGTCGGCTGAGACTACTTCTACTTTCCACACCGTCATGTCATGCTTCTTTTCCAATTCCCCCTCTATGACCTTCCTGGCACACGCTCCGTCGCCGCTTTGACCGCTTGGTCTATCGTGACCTTCGCATTCTGGGACATCTGAAGCTTGTCCTTGGTCGAGTCGGCCCAGACTGTCCCGATGGTGGGCCACCGCGATGACGAATGACATCACCACAACTCTGCTTCGATCCATGGAGACCTCCTTATCTGTGTAACTTGCGACTAAGTTTCCCTTCGCTAAAAATATGCCACTTCTGTGGATGTACTTGGATTGCCAGGATTCAGGTTATGTCCAGGCCGCCCCGTAGGTTTTTGTATGGTGGCTGAGAACAAGACCGCTTGTACCTGAGAACGGGTTGTCTTCCTCCCTAGGGTGACGAATGGGAACGGAAGTGTTGTGTTATAAGGAAAGAGGAGGAGGATAAGTGGACGAAATCCGAAATCACTTGGCCCGGCAACGGACCGAGTTGGCCAATGAACGGACGTTGTTGGCCTATATCAGAACTGCGTTGGGCTTCGAGATAGTCGGTTTACCGGCCGTGTGGTGGTTGGATCACCCGTATGTCCAAGCGTTAGGCGGGCTATCGATGGCGGCTGGTCTGGCCTGTCTTGTACTTGGTATACGCCGGTTTCTGACGGTGAGGAATATGATCGCTCAAGAATTTCGTTCGCAACAGGGTATAGAGGCGGAGCTCAACATACCCGGATAACTAACGTCCGGTTGAGGATTTCATGAGACTGTCGGCCTGAGGCGGCAGGAAGCCGAGATAACCTCGATGACGTTCCGCCAACTCCAAGACGGTGAAGGGCTGGCCATCGATCATCTCAGGAGAAGAAAAGATCTGCCGAAGATGACCGCCACGCTCTCCGACGATCTTGCCGGCAAAGACGACCCCTTTTTGCTGCAGTCGAACGACGGCCTGTTCGATATTCTCGACACGAACGGCGACATGGTGAAACACTTTGTCGCCAAATTTGTCTACCCACCCGGGGATGATACTGGTTTTTCCCCGCTCATCGGGGTAGGCCTGGTCTACAAATAGAGCCGGATAGCCGGACTTGCGGTAGACCTTCGCATACCAATCGTCGTACTGCAGGGTCTCATCATAGCTATACCCTAGCTTGACGAAAGGTTCGGCCCCACGGTCGATGTCGTGTGTCCGGATGGTGACATGATCGATGACAGGCGTGAAGCCCACACCGGTTTCGTCGAGCATCGCTTTTAGGACACCGGCCGCCCGGTTGTGCTCGACATAGCCGGCGACCGTTCTTGCCATGAGGTCATCGAGGACTTGCGCTTGATCCACGGTTACACCTCATTCACGAACCAAACTTGATGCCTTGCGCCAACGGTAATTCCGTTCCCCAATTGACCGTGTTCGTCTGCCGGCGCATATAGGCTTTCCAGGAGTCCGATCCGGCTTCGCGGCCGCCACCGGTGTCCTTTTCCCCTCCGAACGCGCCGCCGATCTCGGCTCCCGAAGTTCCGATATTGATATTGGCGATCCCGCAATCGCTTCCCGCCGCCGACAGAAACCGTTCGCTGTGGCGCACCTCATTCGAAAACAGCGCCGACGAGAGGCCTTGGGGAACGTCGTTCTGCATCTGAATGGCTTCGTCGATCGTTTGGAATGTCATGACATACAGAATCGGGGCGAAGGTCTCACGCCGCACGATGGGCCAGTGGTTTTGCGCTCGAACGAGCGTCGGCTCCACAAAATACCCCTGTCGGGTCAACACATGTCCACCGTAGAGCACTTCACCGCCTTCCTTCTTGATTTCATCAAGAGCGGCTCGATAGCCCTCCACGGCCACCTGGTCGATGAGCGGCCCCATCAGAACATCCTTTTCCAGCGGGTTTCCGATATGCACTTGCGCATAGGCCTTCACGAGTCTGCCGACCAATTCCTCAGCCCGCGATTCGTGGATCAGCAGGCGTCTCGTGGTGGTGCACCGTTGACCGGCAGTCCCCACGGCACCGAAGAGGATGGCGCGCGCGGCCATGTCCAAGTCGGCGGTCTGATCGACGATCACGGCATTGTTGCCGCTGAGTTCGAGGAGGGTCCGACCCAATCGTTGACCGACTAACGAAGCAACCCTTCGACCGACCGGCACCGAACCGGTAAAGGAAATGAGCGGCAATCGCTCGTCCTGCACCATCTGCTCCGCAAGCGCCGGTTGATCGGCGATGAACAGGGAGAAAATTCCCGAATAGCCTTGTTGCTGCATGACCCGATTGCAAATCTGTTGTACGGCGACGGCGCAGAGCGGGGCCTTCGGCGACGGTTTCCAGATGACCGTATCACCGGCGATGGCGGCGACAAACGCGTTCCACGCCCACACGGCAACAGGAAAATTGAACGCGGTGATGACGCCGACCGGTCCCAACGGGTGCCACTGCTCGCTCATCCGGTGGGCCGGCCGCTCGGACTGCATCGTCACGCCGTAGAGCATCCGGGATTGACCGACGGCGAAATCCGCCATGTCGATCATTTCTTGCACTTCACCGTCGCCTTCGGCCTTGATCTTGCCGACTTCCAACGAGACCAGCGTACCCAATTGATCTTTCTTCTCGCGCAGGGCTTGGCCGATCAACCGAACCATCTCGCCACGCTTCGGCGCCGGGACCATCCGCCAGGCACGGAACGCCTCAACCGATTCCTTCACAATCCGCTGGTAATCATCCGAAGAGCAAGGGTAGACGCCGGCGATTTGCTCCCCGGTTGACGGATTAATCGATGGAAGAAGGGATCCGTCATTGCGACCGGACCACCAGCTGTTACCGGTACTCCCGCCGGAATTCACGGCCTGGATGCCAAGATCCCTTAGCGCAGTGTGTATGGTGCTCATCGGAAGCAGGCTCCAAAGTCATTGTCCAAAAAGTCTTTCAACAATATGGATTCCTGAGTGACAAATCCATGGTACGCCGATGGATTCTTCAACACAAGATCCATGACGCCGCAGGCGCTTGACGCGGTCGTCATTTGAATCGCCGACCAGAGTTTTCCCTTGATACAGTGCGGATAAATCTTTTTCACATAGTTTTCTTCGAAGAATCCGTCCTTGTTCGTCCCGGTCACCGAAGCGTAAATCAAGACGACGTCTTGAAGGGTTTGCGGGACGGCACGCTCGAGAATACGCTTCAGGGTCTCGCGGTCTTCATTCAGTTTGAGATCCTTCATGAGCAAATGGATTTTTTCACAATGACCGGGGTAGCGGAGTGTCTTGTAGTTCATCGTCCGCACATTTCCAGCGTAACTGTCGGCCAAGGTTCCCAATCCTCCCGAGGTGTTGAACGCTTCGTACAACAGCCCGTCCAACTCGATCGTTTCGTATCCTTCGAGCGGTTGCAGGGGGACTTTCTCCCCTTGTTCAATCCCGTAACAGACATTGCCGTACTCATTGATGAGTCCATCGGTGGACCAGGTGAGCGAATACTTCAGGGCGTTACTAGGATGCACGGGAAGCGCCCCCACACGCATCTTGACCGTATCCAACGTTTCAAAATGGGTCATCAGTTCATGCGCAACGATACTGATGAAACCCGGCGCGAGACCACATTGCGGCATGAAGGCATGCGTCGCCCCCGCACTCAACACCTTGATCTGGTTCGTCACTTCGACGTCTTCCGTCAGGTCGAAGTAATGCAGGTCGTGGGTCAAGGCCAGCCCGGCGACGGTCGGATTGCAAAAATAGGGGAGACTCGACAGGATCGCATCAAACCGGTGGGCCGAAAGATAGGTGCTCACGGCATCGGGATGCCTGACATCGAGCAGACAGGGAGTCACCCGTTCCAAGCCGAGAGCATCGACGAGATGCTTGGCGGCATCGAGGGTCATGTCGCCCAAATGGACCTCGTACCGGCCGTGCTGATTGAGGAGACAGGCGATCAGCGATCCGATTTTGCCGGCACCGAGGACGAGCACACGATTCATGATGACGCATTATACTCCTCCGCACCAGTCTGACTACTCGCTTTGAAAAATAATGCAGCCGATGGACCGAGTCTTCAGCGTGGTTCGGGGGAATCGATGACATACTGCCGACAGTCGGCCGGCCCCGTTGTGGTCTGACTATACCGGCAGGCAGGAATATCGGCCTGTAGTCTTCGTAAGAGCGTCGTCATCTTCATCGTACTTGGCACTTCGCAGATCCAGACATGCATCCCGGATTCCAGCTCATCAAAATGACGCAAAACTCGAAAATCCGGCCGCTCCATGAAGTATGCGGAGAGAAACCCGTTCACGGCCGTCACGACCCAGGGGTGTTCCTTAATGTAACGGTAGCTCATCCGCAGCTCCGTGGGAGTGGTCCGTTCTTCAGACTCCATCGTCGCACTCTATCAATTTTGGCACTGAAGCCGCCACAACATGAATTGGAATGCCTATGCATTATTGAGCTGGACTGTAACGGACGGCGCAAACTCAACCTCATCGTCCGCTCACCTGCGGCGTGAGTCTTCTCCAGTGATAGGTCCCACCGTGTTCGCGCGGAGGAATATTTTTCTGTTTGCCGACTCTGGTATACCACCACGTTCCGTTGGCCTGCATGCCGTCCTCCGAGAGGAGCACTTCAAATCCTCCCTCACGGTCGTTACCCGGTTGCTGCCACGTGCCCTGCCAGAGGCGGTTTTCTACCTTGGTGGTCGTGAAACGTCCGCCCTGCTGGGTATATGGGCCGTTTCCGTTCTTGTCCAACGTCGCCTTATACCGTTTATCGTCTTCGACTTCGAGAATCTCCCATTCTCCACTGAGGTCGCGCGTGGTGGAAGTTTCAGGGCTGCTGACAAGGCGTTGCCGAGACCCGGCGGACGGTACAGTGAGTGGCTCACCGAGTGGAGGGGAGCGAAACGACTCATGCCAGGATAACAATTGCCAGTTGCCGTTGCGACGTTCGAGTACTCCGGTTTCCCGCATAGGTAAGACCGTCCGTTTCAGTCCGGGTCCGTCGGCAACATAGCGAATATAGTCGAGCTCCATCGCATACCAGGCCACGTCTCCCTTGGTCCACACCTTGAGCTCCCGGATCGGAATCTCGAGTTTCTGGGAATTGACGAATTCCTCCCGTATGCCCTCCTCAAGTTCGGTCCAACCGACGTACTTACGGCCGGCGACCCCGTAACTGATGATATCGGCATCATGTGCCATCAATCGTGACAGTGTCGGCAAGTCCTTTTCGGCGTTCGCGCGTACCATGCGGCGGACGGCGGACTCTGGATCGGAAGGGTCTGACGCGATCACAGCGGTGGGGACGCCCAGGAACAGCGCCAGTACACACCGCGCAAACCAGCCGAGACAGCTCATAGAAAACTCCTTCAGCAAAGACGTGCGACTTTCATACTATTACTTCATTAACGAGAAAACAGCGAACAGTCTGAGAACGCGCATGGATCAGCGCTCCCATCGATACCCGACCAGAAACGGCATGACCGTCAACACACCCAGCGCACCGATGGGAATCGTCTCAATCGTCGCGTCATGAGCAGCGACATGCCCATCAACAGAGAGGATCTGAAGAGCTTGTACGACGGTCCACTCCGACACCAGCACAAGGCACAGGGCTACGAGACCTACGCCGAGGCGAATGCCGGGCAGGGGAGGCAAGGTAAATCGATCGACGACCCATCGCGCACCAATAATGGTAGCCAGAAGCACATTGGGGATTTCCAGCATCTCGGCAAGCCGCGCGCTGATATGCAGCGCGACGACTTGGAGACGGACGACCTCCAAAACAAACTCCGCTCCTACCACAATAAGGAAGTAGATGGCACCGGCCTTCAGCGCCTGCGCCAGACCATGAAGTCTGTCGCCGTCCGGCGTCATATTTGGGAGGGACGTCACGGGTGTGCCGTACGCTCATTACGGAAGCCGACCACGGCTTCTCCTCATGTAAGCTCGGTGTCAGCCATGATCATTCTAGAAAGATCAGTCTAGCGGAAAATGACGGACACATCTATGGCCTGGAGACCATGGTGCGGTGAGCCGGAATCTTTATGCCTGCTACTCCCTGGTTCGACATTGAAGGACTCGGCTCGTGCATCTGGCACTATCTCGGGAATGAGGGATAGAGGATGAATCGCGCTGCCACTGTCACTCCAACGGCACCGAGCATCACAACCGCTTGCGCATAGAGCATCCTCCCACTACTTTTTCCAACGCGACTGGTCTATGGCAAGATACCTAACGTCAACACACCGAAACAATATGATTATCTCGTCGTGACCGCCACGAAGAATAGTGTCTGATAGCATCCACGATCCCCCTCTTGACCTGTTTATCGTCCGAGGCGTAGGCTGACATCATTCTCTCACTGCCGCCTCATCCTGGAGGTGGTGCTCATGGTCCTCCGTGGAGCACGGTTCCAACGATCTGGACCTGCCGGGTGTACGTTCTTCACCAGACGGGCCCTTTTCTCGTACCATGCCCTGTTCGTGCATGGACGATCCTATTCGTTTGCGTGCAATAGGACGTCGCCTTTCGCGGATGTCTTAGGGATTCCACTGCGGAAATCAGTACTGTCAACCTCACAAAGGACTCGCGTCGCATGACGCGAGCGGGTGATTTATGTCCTGGGCATATTGGGGAATCGTCATCGGTCTCGTAGCCATGATCGTGATGCTGATTGCCTGCATACGCCTCCTCTCTTCTGACGACAACGAGGCGCAACGGTCATCAGAGCAAGGTGCCGGTGGATCGGTTGATATGAATCAAGAACCGCCAATGATCCACAGACGAGCGGCATGACGGTTCGGTGGTGAACTTCATCCTGGTGGCCACGAGCCTGTGTGGAATTGATCGTTGAGACCGCGAATTCGGGGGAGAGGGGTGGGTGTGCCATAAGCAAACACTGGACGATCTGAACTTAAACGAGGGGAGGGAGCTATGGGGCCGACGAAGGCGATCGTGAAAGATCATGCGCTCTACGAGGCACGCGGAGGCAAGTTGATCAAAGACGGTTTCACCACCCAGGAGGACCTGGAAGCCTACGTGAACCATCATTATCTCGTCCTGCCGGTCGTCGATAAGCAGGGGCGACCATGGCTCCTCGAGGGAAAGCCGGTCTATTGCCTTCGCGGAACGCAATACGAAACGGTGAACGATGAGCGCGTCCATCTGGCCCGCTGTCCGGATTGTGGAGGTATGGGAATCCGAACCGATGAATTCGTCGTCGAATCGGACTGCATCCAATGTACCGCCTGTGGACATGAATTCGATGCCAGGCTGGAAATGATGGAAACGTAGAACGGGCGCTCGCTCAGTACAAAATGGAGGGAAGAAAGGAACCGAGCGGCTTCTGATACAGCCCGAGGCTCATGAGGGTCATCGGTTGAACGATCCGCAGGCCGTGATTGAGACACCACTGCAACAATTCCGTGTTCCGCGTCGGCAACAAGAAACCTGGTCCGGTAAAGGCCGGCGCAGCGCCGATCAGCGCCTTGAGTTCTTCATTCGTTCGACCGACCGCATGTCCAAAGAAACCAAGACCCGTGGCATAGCCGGTGATACTGCCGCTATGCTCAACGACCGTTGCGGCTCCATCCGCAATGGCCTGCGCCAGTTCGCCGTGACGGTCATGTCCGTGCACGTAACGGCACAAGTCATCGCATTTCGCAAGATCGTCCAGGGTCGCTTGGCGGACTCGATAGCCGGGCAGCTCCATGTTGAGCGGTGGGCCCTGCAGCGTGGAAAGTGGCTCGCGCGCGTGAAATCCGAGCTTGGTGTACAGGGATAGAGACCGGTTATGATACGCGGCCTGGACTAGTCGCACACCGGCGTGATGCCGACTCTCGGCGCGGTCCAAGACCGACTGCATCAACCGGCGCCCGAGCGAGGCATTTTGTGTTGCCGGAAGGACGGTGATCGGACCCACTCCTGCAATGACATCCCCTTCCCACAGAAAATTACTGCACACGATGTGGCCATCACGCTCCCCCACGACCGAGAAGATGTCGGACCGTGAGAGGATCATCGCGTACAGTCCGATCGCGATCTCAGCGGAAGGAAAATCAGGCTGAAAGTGATGGTGCTCGGCAATTGCCTTGAACGCCTCGTAGCCGATCCTTCCGCAAGCCGGAGCGTCGGCAACCGTGCCGGATCTGAAAGTCACATCCATGAGGCTGTCCCCCTCATGTTCATCACGTTCTCGTTTCATGCTGACGTTGAGCGCGTCTGGTCTGGCTGCGGAACCGAGCCGGAGGGGCACCGAACTCCCGCTTGAAGGCGCGATTGAAAGACGGCTCGGACTCATATCCCACCTCACCCGCCACTTCCGCCACGCTCTTGGAGGTCGACGTCAGCACTTGCGCGGCGAGCTGCAACCGCCAGCGCGTGAGATACCCCATCGGTGTATCGGAGAGATAATGCCGAAATCGCTCGGCCAGCACTGAACGGGACAAGCCCACTTCATTGGCCAACGACGCGATCGTCCAAGGATGCGCAGGCTGTTTGTGCAAGAGCGCCAGCGCCTTTCCGACGTCCGGATCACGCACGCCGGCGAGCCAGCCCGTCTGTGTCGGCGGCAGTTGGGCGATGTAGCGGCGCAACGTCTCCACGAACAACGCTTCGGATAGTTTCGCGATGACTGCGGCGCCGCCTGGACCGGAAGCCTCCGCGTGATCGACCGAATAGCGGAAGGTATCCTCCAACCACTGTCCGGACGGGTTGTCTCGAATATGCACTTTGACGATCGATGGGAGCCCGGCCAAGAACACCTGCCCGAGTTGAGGATCGCAGGTCAGGTACCCGCACACCAGTTTCGTGGTCTCTCCTCCGCCGCCCAACTGGGACAGGATACGGCCTTCAGCGAAAACCTGCTTCAGGTGCGGCGCGCTGTCGATGGGTGTGACTGAAGGGCCGTTGCCCATGAGGTGGGCATTCCCATGGGGGAGGATGACGATATCGCCCGCTTCCAGAGGGACGGCACGGCCACCGTCTTCGTTCTGACAATAGCACTGTCCTTCGGTGACCAAATGGAAAATGAAGACATGTTTGGGACCGGACGGCAAATAGGACGCCAAGGTGCTTGAATCGGGCTCACGTGTACACCATGGTGATGAGAAGACACCGTTGAAGAAGACCGCGCCGTCCAGTTTCACGGCTTTCAAGACTTCAGACAGTACATCCATTCGACGGGTCCCCCCAACGAGGCCTCTCGGCTAAGCCCGCTGGACGCTCGGATAAACGACGTGCAGCTTAGCATTCTCCTGATAAGAGAGCTAGACGCGCTGATAAGACGCCGACGCGATTCTCTCGTATAGTGCGACCAGAAACAGCACGGCACCGGGCACCACATCCGGAATACACAACCAATAAAGGAGGCCATCATGACGAGTGCAACGATTGCAGAAATAGATAGTATAAAGGCTCGGCTCAAATCAATCTGGACGGCGGGAGACTATGATCGGTTTTCACGATTCATGGAAGGCGGTGCACGAGAGTTTTATGAACGTCTGAACATTACGCCGGGCTGCAAGCTGCTGGACGTCGCGTGCGGGTCCGGTCAACTGGCGCTGATGGCGGCCAAAGACGGCATCGAGGTGACCGGCGTGGATATCGCAGGCAACCTGGTGGAGCGGGCGCGGACCCGCGCGAAAGCGGAAGGATTGACCGCCCAATTCGAGGAGGCTGATGCCGAGGGGCTTCCGTTCGACGACGCGAGCTTCGACGTCGTGACCAGTCTGATCGGCGCGATGTTCGCCCCGCGTCCTCAGTTGGTCGCCCAAGAATTGCTCCGTGTGTGCGCGCCGGGAGGCACCATCGCGATGGCCAACTGGACCCCACAGGGATTCATCGGGCAAATGTTCAAGGCCGTCTCAAAATTCATCGCGCCGTCCGGCATGCCGTCGCCGGTCCTCTGGGGTGACGAGTCGACGGTTCGCGAGCGGCTTGGCCACGGACTCTCGGAACTCAGCCTCATGAGACGGCAGTACCTCTTCGACTATCCCTTTCCACCGTCGGAGGTCGTGGAATTCTTTCGTCTGTATTACGGGCCGACGAACAAAGCATTCGCGTCGCTTGACGCTGAGGGGCAAGTCCGATTGCGGCAAGAGCTCGAAACACTCTGGGCGGCACACAACCGAGCGGGCGGTGACTGCACCACCGTATTTGCTGAGTACCTGGAAGTCGTCGGTATTCGCGTGTAACTGCGAGTGCCGGAAAAGAACAGGACATCGAGAGATCTAACTACCCACTATGTTAAACATCCGTCGAAAAAGAAAGGAAGCATCATCATGCACGACATCGAAATTTTAGCCGTCTGGTTTGCATTAGTCATTGCAGGGATGATTCTGACGATACTGATGCCTCGGATTGTCTCCGAGTCGCACGGGAGTGGAGCCGACCAAGAGGAGCCTCAGCGCATTTCCGCGCATCAAGGGTCACACGAGCGGGTGGGTTCAATGATTTTGATTGGAAAAGAGATATGAATCACGTCATTACCGATATATACGCATGATAACGCAAACACGGTAAATCCATTCCACGATGTACAAGGAGGTCCGCCATGAAGTTCCATCACATCATCGGATTCGCTGCGGCTGCTCTGCTCGGCAGTGCCGCACTTAGTTCAGCCACTGAGTCGACGGCCACTCCCGCAGCCCAGGCGAACCATTCTGACATAGTTCCTCTTTATACAAACCTGGGCACCCATCATAAACGTATCTCCACTCGAGTCCCGGCCGCACAGCAATACTTCGACCAGGGTCTGCGATTCGTCTACGGATTCAATCATGCGGAGGCGATCCGTTCGTTCAGGCGCGCCGCAGAACTCGATCCCAGGTGCGCCATGTGCTACTGGGGGATCGCATTGGCCCACGGCCCGCACGTCAACGTTCCAATGGACGCGGCCAGCGGCGTCGCGGCGTATAAGGCGGTGGAGAAAGCCCTGTCGCTCAAGTCACACGCCACGGCGCCTGAGCGTGCCTACATCGAGGCGCTCGCACAGCGCTATGAGGCGAACCCACCGGCCGATAGAGCCCGGTTGGACGTGGCGTATTCCCGTGCGATGGGGACACTCGCGAAGACTTATCCCAAAGACCTCGATGCCGCGACCCTGTACGCCGAATCGCTGATGGACCTTCGCCCATGGAATTACTGGCGCCCTGACGGGACTCCTTATCCTGGCACGAAGGACATTGTCGGCCAGCTCGAAAGGGTCCTTTCCCGCAGCCCCGATCATCCCGGCGCGTGTCATTACTACATCCACGCGGTGGAAGCGGTGAATCCCAAGGCTGCGGTGCCGTGCGCCGAACGGCTCGCTCGGCTCATGCCCGGCGAGGGCCACATGGTCCACATGCCAGCACACATATACATCCGCGTCGGACGGTATAACGACGCCGTGCAGGCTAACCACCACGCCATTCATTCTGACGAGGTGTTCATCGAAGGGCAGCAGCCGACGGGCGTCTATCCGCTCGCCTACTACCCACACAACATCCACTT
The DNA here is from genome assembly GCA_002083365.1 of Nitrospira sp. SG-bin1. Lineage (NCBI taxonomy): Bacteria > Pseudomonadati > Nitrospirota > Nitrospiria > Nitrospirales > Nitrospiraceae > Nitrospira > Nitrospira sp. SG-bin1. Next base: position 108,247 of record LVWS01000005.1, read on the forward strand.
TCTCGCCTTCGCCTCCACGATGGCGGGCCGTAGTGCGCAGGCGATCGAGGCGGCCAAGACACTCACTGCCAAGGTGGACCTGAACGCTGCGCGCCAGATCGGGCTGCTGCAGGAAATGGTGCCGTACGATGTACTCACGCTCACGACGTTCGGAAAATGGGACGAGGTGCTGGCCACACCGCTTCCGCCGGAGGACCTCCGCTTCTCCTATGTCATGGCCACCTACGCCCGCGGGGTGGCGCATGCCGCCAAAGAAGAGTGGGAGGAGGCGCAAGCCGCGCTCGAGATGGTGAGGGCCGCCGACGCTGCGACGCGCGAAGGGGCCGAAGAGAAGACAGGACTCTCGATAGCCGTGCACGCACTGTCCGGCGAGATCGCAACCCGTCGCGGCGATCTCGATGCGGGGATCAATCATTTCCGGGAGGCGGCGAAAATCGAGGACGGCGGACTCTACGCTGAACCGCCCAAGTGGTACTACCCCATTCGGCACTCGCTCGGTGCCGCGCTGGTGAAAAGCGGACATCATGCCGAGGCCGAGAAGGTGTATCGCGAGGACCTCCGTCGCTTTCCCGAGAACGGCTGGTCCTTGTTCGGCCTCGCGCAAGCGCTCCGTGCGCAGGGGAAGGACACTGAAGCGGCCGCAACGGAAGCACGCTTTCACAAAGCCTGGCCTGACACCGACGTGACGCTGACGGCATCGAGGTTTTAGAACGGAGGACTACAGAACGAGGGCTGGAAGGTCTTACGTCGGATCAGCGGAGGCCTTCCAACCCCTTGTTACCTTCCTGAGTGTTTGAAAAACAATATAGTGCGAGAGACCTTCTGTATCGCGTTCCATCAGTTCTCATGTTGAGACCTCCACTCTTCCCGCCGTACCGTTTGTGCCCTTGCAGACCCACATGCTCCTTGTACGTGCGACCTTGTAACAGTACCTTCCGAGAACCTGCATTGCGGCGTGGTTGGGAAAGAGAAAAGGCCCATCAAATCGTAGAGTAGGGCGAACCTGATTCTTGAAAGATTTTCCCGCTCAGAACGTGCGGCATTGATCCACATGTGCACAAGAAAATGCTCGCGCCATAACCAAGCGCAATAGCCGGAGTCCATTTGAGATGTTGGATTTCCCTTTGATCACGAAGGATGAGATGTTCTAGCGCGCCGGCGCCTCGGTTGGTTGTGCCACAGAAGACGTTGTGACCGGCGGATCGCCGCGTTTGGGACCGGGGTGCCAGCCCATGACCGCGAGCAGCACCAAGAAGCTGATGACATACGCGACTGCGACATGCCACCCGTGATAGATCCATCGGCCGACGTTCTTCGCATCCGGATACATGTTGGACAACGCAACGCCGGCCGACGAGCCGAACCACATCATCGAGCCGCCGAACCCCACCGTGTAGGCGAGCATACCCCAGTCGTAGCCGCCTTGTTTCAGCGCGAGCGCGGTGAGCGGAATGTTGTCGAACACCGCGGAGATGAAACCGAGCCCCATGGCCGATTGCCAGGAGGCGGTCGGCAATTTTTCCACCGGCATCATCGAGGCGCAGGTGACCAGTGCGAGCAGAAAAATCGTCCCTTTCGTCGCGTCGGGTAACAGACTCCAATCCGGTTTGCGTAACGGCGCCGAGACCAGGATCGCCAGTGCCACGGCCACGCCGATGAATGGGAAATGATCGGCGATCTCAGGGTGTACCAAGTTGATGTACACGTTGGTGGAAATCGCCGCCACCAAAATGAACGCCACAATACCGACGCGGCCCCAGTCCACATGCGTGCCACCGGGCTCATAGGCTATCAGCGGCGAATACTTGTTCTGCTGCAACGCAGCCGGGACACCGAACAGGACCAGTGCGACCACCGCGGCGACATACGCGTGGAATACGTCGGCCGGGCTCACGCCGTCGATCCACATCATCGTGGTCGTTGTGTCGCCTACCACGCTGCCCGAACCGCCCGCATTGGAGGCGGCGACGATCGCGGCGAGGTAACCGATGTGGACCTTGCCGCGAAAGACGGTGTGTGCCATTGTGCCCCCAATCAGCGCTGCGGCGATGTTGTCGAGAAACGAGGACAGCACGAACACCGTCGCGAGCAACGCGAACGCACCCTTCGCTTGCCCCGGTAGGTACTTTGGCAGCACCGCGGGAACATGGCTGTCTTCGAAATGCTTGGACAGCAACGCAAAGCCCAGTAACAGGCACAGCAGATTGGAAAGAATGACCCATTCATGGGCCAGGTGGCTGACCAAGCCCGACACGCCATCGCCGGTCTTGAACCCGGTGAACGCCAATTTGTACAGCGCGATCGTTGTGAGTCCGGTGAGCGCCACCTGCAGCGTGTGGTGGTGGAACAGCGCGACACCGAGCAGCGTGAGGGCGAACAAGATGAAATCGAACGGGATGCCAAACGCGGTGGGTGGGTCGGTCGCCGCGACGGCGAACGACGGGGCGAACCATAACATGAACACGGTTCCGGCGATGACCAGCCGCGGACCGATGCCCGTGCGCGACGACGGAATCTTCTGCTCTTCAAGGCGCATGACGCTCCCCCTGCTTCGCGTTGATCATAGCGATGCGAAGGAGCGAGCCTACTACCATCGCAAAGCGGTCATCGTGCAAGCACCCAATCAGGCGACTGTCGACAAGAAGTGTGTTGAATTTCGGGGGCATGGGACGGCGGTTGGAGCCCATTCTCAGCTTTACCCCCGAACCCCCAACCTCTATCGTTGGCCGAGAGTACGGCTGTTCGTCTTTTCGGTGGATCAAGAATTGTCGAACGGGAATCGTGAATGTCCCGCCGAATTGTAGGTCCAGAGGTCGTGGTTCGAAGTGACAACCGGACGATCCAGACACACCGGAAATCGAAACGAAACCAGAAGCTACACAGGCAGGTGAGTGAAAATCAAGGCAAACTTTCCGTCACTCTGCAATCAAACGCCCGTAGGTCCAGCCGTCTTCTCGATGTCGGTCAACGGATCACAAAGAAACGAGCGGAGCCGCACGCCAAGATAGTGAAAGGGCTGGCAGTGATACACGAAAGAAAGTGGAGCTGGCGAAGAACGCGGTAGAAGAAAATCGAGGAATGTACGTCTTCATCAACAACCGCGGCGAAGGGAATGTGTGCCTGACGATTCAAGTACTACCGAATGCGCTGTAAGCCGAGAAGGCGTGAGCGTCGGTTTTTTGAGGACCCTCATGAGTGCAGAGCGGATGACTAAATCAACCGGGGTGTTCGTTTATAGTGACGCATCAGATCAGCAGTCCTGGCGATGTTCCTAAGAGCACACCAAGAGGGAGGAATGCTGGCGGGGTCTTGCATTCGCAGTCGCACAGCACAACGCTCTGCAACAAGCGCTCGTGCCGCAGTTGTTCCCTTTGTTGGAACCTTTCCATAGTGGACTTCGGTCCACTGCATGGAGCCGCCATCGAGAGGTGCTATACTTTATCTGTAATGAAAAGCCGCTCCCATCGCATGAGGAAGAGCATATGGGCAACTCTCATCTGCGCGCATGTGACAGTGCTTTGCCTCGGCTTCTCGACGGCTCAGGCACAAGCCCCAATTTCCATTGCCACCGTCATAAAAGAATCTGCGGCTTATCAACTTCGCATCGTCACATTGCGCGGCTCAATCACAGACCTTGAAGCACTACCACCCTACATGACACGCCGAGGACCTGTCGTAGGAGCTTGTCTGTTTACTTTGAAAGATGGCACTGGTTCTATTGAAGTTGAGGTCGATCGAGATTGCGCGGAATCCGTAGACAGAACATGGCGCCAGAACTATATCGTACGAGGGATACTTCAGATGCAAGGCTCCAAGATTTTTCTTCTTGCCACCGAGGTGCGACGGGGCGACGAATGAGGGGTCGCTCTCGCAAGCGAGAGCGACCCAGGGGCCTATTGGCTGAGCGGGTAGGCTAGTACTGAGTCTGGGCGTGCCCCCCGCTTCGATTGGCGTTCAATGTGCCGGTGCTCAGCAGCGCACCAGTATTACTTCGGATCTCCCACGTCGTTGGAGATCCCGCCCCTCCCGTAATGAACAAATTTCCCGTCGTTTGTACATCAGCTTTGTGATCATAGCGATTGATGGTGAGCGTTCCAGTCGACACCGCACCTCCACTGCTGTTACGAATTTCCCACGACGTGAAAAATGGTTGGCCGCCCACAATCATGGTATTGCCGGTGGTGAACAGGTTGCAGGTAAACGAATCCGTTCTTGTCGTCGAAAGTGACCCGTTGCTCACCAGTGCACCGCTCCCGTTTCGGATCTCCCAGGTCGTATTGCATTTGTTCCCCCGCCCAAGAACACATTTCCGTTAGGAAGTAGGACATCGCAGTGCCCATTTCGAAGTGCCCAGAGGGAACCCGTCGAGACAAGCCCTCCGGTGCTATTTCGGATTTCCCACGTTCCACCTGAGGCGCTGCCTCCTACGATGAGCACATTGCCGGAAGTGAGGAGCGTGGTGGAGTGAGAGGCACGACTCGCCCATAAAGACCCTGAACTGACCAGGGCTCCTGCACTGGTTCGAATTTCGTAGGTACCAGGGCTCGCAATTCCTCCGACGATCAACACGTTGCCGGTTGTCAACAGCGTGCAGGTATGAGAACCGCTCCTGGTTGCATTCAACGTTCCCGTACTCACAAGCGCACACCCGCTGTGTTGCGAATTTCCCAGGTAGTGGCGGACAGTACACCTCCTGCCAACATGATGTTCCCTGTTGAAAGTTTGACGCCACAATGAGCGGCACGGTTTGCGCTCAACGATCCACTGCTGACTAGTCCCCCGGTGGCATTTCGAATTTCCCAGGTCGCTGGAGATGTTTGCCCGCCTGAGATCAAATTGTTGGCTGCCCATGACGAGAACGGGCCACACCAAAGGCGAGCAGTATAGTACTAACTAGTGGCCTGTAACAGACAAAGTGGGAGTAATCCGACGCCGCGGGTCGGTATGCGTCCATTTCACGGGTTTCGCAGCTCGATTGTAGTGGCGGATATACCGCATCAGTTTCCGTTTGAGATCGTGCTGAGACGTGAAGATGCCGCGCGCAATCACATCACGCTCGATCTTGGCGAACCACAGTTCGACTTGGTTGAGCCAGGAGGAGTACGTGGGCGTGAAATGTAGACGGACCGTAGGATGGTCACGCAGGAAGACGTCCACCTGTTTGGTCTTATGCGCCGAGAGATTGTCGAGGATAAGGTGCAGCGCTTGCCCACGCGGCTGATGGGCCACCAGGTCGGTCAAAAACGCGACGAACTCCGCCGAGGTGTGTCGCTCGGCGGTACGCCCGAGCACCGTACCGCTGCGAGTCTCGAATGCAGCATAGAGCGAGAGGGTGCCGTGACGGGCATATTCAAAGCCATGCCGCTCGACACGACCGGGCGACAGCGGCAACACCGGATCCAGCCGATCCAATGCCTGGATCGCCGTCTTCTCATCCACACAGAAGACGGCGGCATGCTGCGGCGGATTCACGTACAGCCCAATGATATCGGCCGCCTTGCGCTCGAAGTCGGGATCGTCCGACGCCATGTACCGCTTGAGGCGATGCGGTTTGAGGCCATGCCGGGCCCAGACCCGGGCCACCATCATATGAGAGATCCGCAGCGCCTTCGCCAATCGCCGCGTACTCCAGTGCGTCGTCCCGTCCTGTGGTCCCCGGCGAGTCCAGTCCAGAATCTTGGCGTCCAGCTTGGGGGTGAGCACTGTGGGGGACTGTCCCCGATGCCGACTGTAGAGGCCTGCCAGTCGTTCGGTCGCAAAACGGTGACTCCAGCGGGCAATGTAACTATCGCCGCAGCAGAGGTGCCTGCGAATCTGCGCCCAACTGGCGCCCTTGGCCAACAAGATAATACACCGGGCCCGCCGGGCCTCATCCGCTCGACCTTTGCGACTGCGGCTGCGCCGTTCCAGCTCCCGTCGTTCCACGTCTGTCAGGATCATGGCGTCCTCCCTTGTGGACGCCCAGTATACACTACCGTTTCAGTTGTTACATGCCACTAGTAGCCCATAACGACGCATACGGCACCTCCTTGGTAGGCGGGATGGCATGTCACTCTCTGCTTCACAACAGTGAAGCACCGCGTCGTTGCCAATCCGTAAACGACGCGTCAGGTCGTTATACTGACGAACTGGAGCGCTGCCCTGTTGCGTCAGTAGAAGTTGTGCTTGGTTGATTTTGACGCAAATCGCAGGATTCGACCGGAACAGGCGCCTGATTGTGCTCCGTCAATACCACCAATTCGTCCTGCTCAACCAGAACGCACAGATCATTGCCTTGACGATGGGGAGATGGTCCAACCCGTTCTATGGAAGGAAGCTCTCCGCGGAATGTATACGTGCGCACCGTCCCGTCTCGGTCATGAATGACGTCAATCCCGCTTCCAAACGACGATCGATACTCCAAAACGATATCGTTTCCAGCGTGACCATCGGTGTCGGTCAGAAGAACAACGCGACCGTCGATCCAGGAGGAGTTGGAATACTTTGTGACCTGTTGGGTAGCGTCATGAATGACGCATACGCAATGCAAAGTGTCCCCTACGTTCTGAATTTCAAGAACGAGTTCCGTGCCGGGTCTGCCATCGGTATCCTCAAGCCGTAGTGATTTGACCGAGGACCACCCTGAATCCTGATAGGAATAAATGTCTCCGTTTCGATCATGAACGACACAGACACAGCCCAGGGCTCCTTGGGGATCTTTCACCAGCAGGACAAGCTCTTTTCCCGCAAGCCCATCGGTATCCTCAACCACATGGACGGCAATGGATTTCCATCCGGTGTCTTGATAGGTCGCGATTGTGCGATTGGCATCATGCACGACGCACAAGCACAGGAGATTTCCCTCACCATCCAGCGCTTGGAGAATCACTTCTGCACCGTCTCGTCCATCGGTATCTTGGACGTCGAGGATGCGAACGCCGATCCAATTTGGCTCCGAATAAACGATGTGTTCATTGGTTCGTCCTCGCAAAATGCAGACCTTGCTGTTGTGGCAGATTTCGACCGCATCCAGTACCTTGTCTCCGTCTGTATCGGCTTGCATGAAACTGATATCACTCACGACCACGCTGCTGTTGGGTTTCGGACGATCAGAGGCGACCTTTCCGGGCAAGCCCTGCTCCATGGCTTAGAACGCTGGACTGTGAGATGTTGGTGAGAACTCACCCGCAGGAATGGTTAGCTGCGGCAGGGAAGGCGTATCGTTCTGCGTGCAACTGACGCCTGTAACGACCACGAAGAACAGATGGAGCAACCATTTTCGTGTTAGCCCGCAGTCGCCAGCACGACACATGTTCACTCGTATCCATTTCTTTTTTTGGGTTGCGTACGCTCAGTCTCTTAGAACACTCGGAGATGATGGATTGTCGTCAGTTCTTCCCTCGCTTCTAACTCCGGAGGTGTCGTGAGCATTCAATCGGCAACCTATTACTTATAAATAGGTATAATTAGTATTGCTTAATAGGCCAATTATGACTCAATGTCAATAAGGCCGAACGGCCTTTAAAACTCTTCGCATCGAGGTAAACGGATCTGTCCTGAGAGGCGTATCGCACGTGATCGTAATTCTCAAAGAAATTGACTACCTAAGCCGCCCGAGATATCAGGCGCGCATGAGCCTCATCCTTCGCGCGTTCTCTATTTCGGCGAGTGTCGACAGCAACAATTACAGATACGACATTTCATGATCACACGATGGCGAAACTGTTTGTGGGCTTCAATCCGAGACCGTTTCCACCACAGGTACGGGAACCTCTGCAAGGCGTGTGATGAAGAGAACTCGAAGGGGAATATGTCGAAGACAACTCGGCGAGACTTCTGAAAGGCGCTTTACTGGAGATACAGAGGGGACATCACTATCACCCGGCTTTCCGTTCAATGAGTGCGATTGGCTTAAAATGTTGCGTCCAAACTCGAGTCATTTGACCAGCGTGACGGGGACCTGGGACAGATGGACGACCTTGGTGGTGACCGAGCCCATCACGAGCCCAGCAATACGTCCAAGTCCACGCGATCCCATGACAATTTCGTCGGCCCCAACTGCCTTGGCACACTCCACAATCTTTTCGGCGGCATCGCCTTCCGCCGTACTGCTCTCGAACGCCACGCCCGACGAGCGCAGCACTTGCTCCGCCGGCTCAAGAATCTCGCGATTATACTGCGCTGCCATTTCCGCTGCTTTCTTGTCGCCCATGTAGACCTGGATTTCGCCGTAAACCCGTAGCGGGGAGTGCACAGTCACGAGATGCACGCGACCTTGTGGTTTTTCACGTACTCGCTCAACGGCAAGATGTAGTGCACGCATCGCGCTCTCCGAGCCGTCGACCGGAACCAAGATTGTGTTAGGCATAACGGCCTCTTTCAAGCCAGTGGCGACCAATTCTATAAGATCGGTATATCTTATATCTCGCGAATGCAAGTAGCCAGTGCATAAATTCACCGACGGCGTGGTTGTCCCGGCCCACGGCCCAGGCGACGCACCGTTCGACAGTGCAGCGGCTCAAACCCTTGCGCGCCCAGGTCCATACGATTACGTACGATAACGGGAAGGAGTTCGCCGGACACTGGCAAACCTCCCTGCACCCCTAGGTCTTCTTTGCCACCCCCTATCACGCGTGGGAACACGGGTGAACGAGAACACGAATGGCCCCTCCGAGACTTCTTTCCCAAAGGCACGGATTTCTGCAATCCATCACGCGAAGGTGGAGCGCCTGCTCAATCGAAGGCCCCGCAAGTCGCTCGGCTTTCACACGCCCAACGAGGTCTTTCACGCGCTGGCTACACGGGGCTGAAGATTATGCACTGGGAAGTTGAATCTGCGGTTCCATCACCCCAATAGCAGAAAGGGAATCAGGCAAGAAAGAACAGAATGAGGTCCGAAGATGTGAGGCCGGTCACGCAGACAGGCCCTCTGACGACTACTCGCTGCCTTCAGACTGCATGCGGGCAAGACGTTCCGGGCAAGGCTTGTCGCAGCCGGCATCGCACTCCAGGCCGATGCGTTCAAGACCGCCACAACTGCCGCCGATCGGACGGCGACCGACCAAGACACCCACCGCCATCGCCAGGATCGCAATCACCATGACAAGAAAGGTCACCAAGAAAAGTGTCATGACAGCTCCTGTCTTCGGTACCGTTGGAAGGCACAGCAGACACGTTCTTCAAATTGTCCATCACGTTCAATGACGAAAAGGACGGGAAGGTTGAGCCGTTCAGCGATGGCCATGCCACGCTCAGGCCCCAACACTTGAAACGCGGTGGCCCAGGCATCGGCTCGCATGCTGGTCTCCGCCAGCACCGTCACCGACACCAGATGATTATCGACCGGCCATCCGGTGGTCGGATCGATGGTGTGGGAATAGCGTCGCCCGGCGATTTCAAAAAAATTCCGATAATTGCCCGAGGTGGCGAGAGCGATGTCGCTGAGCGCCAGCATCGTATGCACGGAGCGTTCGCCCGGCAACGGTTTCTCGATCGCGATCCGCCAGGGTGTATCGTGCGTCTTGAACCCGCGTACCCGTATCTCGCCGCCGATCTCAACCATATAATGTTCAATCCCGTGTGTTGTCATGAGTTCAGCAACCCGGTCCACCCCGTATCCCTTGGCGATGCCGGAAAGATCCAGGAAAACATCAGGGCGGTGTTTGCGTATCGCTGGTTGGGTATCACTGAGTGTAATTTTATCAAGTCCGCTGCGCGTACGCGCAGCGGCGATGTCGCGTTCAAGGGGAATGCGGTCCGGATGAAACTCGGGGCCGAAACCCCAAAGATTGACCAGGGGGCCGACCGTGATGTCGAACGCACCTTCGCTTTGAGTTCCGATTTCTAGCGCGGCTTTCAGCACGGTCAACAGCGAAGCGGATGCGGGCACCCAATCGGTGGTGCGCAGATGGTTAAAACGCGACAGTTCCGATTCCGGGTCATAGGTGGACATCGTGTGATTGATCTCGGCCAGCAAGGCGTCAACTTCGACCTGCATTGCCTTCAGAGACGGAGCATCCTGGGTGGGGCGGTATTTCACGTTATAGGTGGTTCCCATAGTCCGACCACTCATGTGCAACTCTGCGACAGGCGGCTCAGGACGAAGCAGGCCGAAGCCGGTACCGGCAGCCAGCAGGACTACCAAGGCAATCAGTGCACGGGGGCGGAAAATGGAAGGATGCATGGATGGTCATCCTCCGAAGTCATCGAGCATGATGTTTTCCCGCTCCACACCCAGATCCAACAGCATCTTGATCACGGCAGTATTCATCATCGGCGGTCCGCAGAGGTAGTATTCACAGTCCTCGGGGGCCGGATGGGTCTTCAGATACTCATTATAGAGCACGCTATGGATGAAGCCGGTATAGCCGCTCCACTGGTCATCAGGCAGAGGATCGGACAGGGCGACATGCCACTCGAAGTTGTCGTGCGCTGCTGCCAGCTTGTCGAAATCGTCGACGTAGAACATCTCGCGCTTCGATCGAGCCCCGTACCAGAAGGACATCTTGCGTGTGGTCTTGATGCGACTCAGCTGGTCGAAAATATGCGAACGCATCGGCGCCATCCCTGCGCCTCCGCCGATGAAGACCATCTCGTTATTGGTGTCACGCGCAAAGAACTCGCCGAACGGCCCGGAGATGGTGACTTTGTCGCCCGGTTTCAGTCCGAACAGATAGGAGGACATTTTACCCGGAGGCACGTTCTGAGTACGCGGTGGGGGAGTGGCAATCCGAATATTGAGCATAATGATGCCACGTTCCTCAGGGTAATTGGCCATGGAGTAGGCACGCTCAAGAGGCTCATTGACCTTCGAAACAAGCTCCCAGAGGTTCAGCCGGTCCCAGTCGCTGCGAAACCGCTCTTCAATGTCAAAATCTTTGAATGAGTGCTCATATGGAGGGCAAAAAATCTGGATGTATCCTCCGGCACGGAAATCGACATATTCATCCTGGGGTAGCTCCAGGATGAGTTCTTTGATAAACGTCGCCACATTGTGGTTGGAGCGGACGATACATTCCCATTTCTTGACACCGAACACCTCATCCGGAACCTCGATCTTCATGTTCTGCTTGACCGCCACCTGACAGGAAAGACGGTAGCCCTCGCGCGCTTCACGCTTGTTGATATGCGAGGTTTCTGTCGGCAGAATGACCCCACCCCCTTCGAAGACCTTGACCCGGCACACGCCACAGGTCCCGCCGCCGCCACAGGCGGAACTGATAAAAATCTTGGCGTCGCCCAGTGCACCGAGCAACTTGCCTCCAATGGGCGTCTCGATAAATTTCTTGTCGTTGATCGTGATCGTCACGTTGCCACTGGCCACCAGTTTCGACCGTGCACTCAGAATGAAGACGACGAGAAGGAGGACGAACCCGGTGAACACACCGACTCCCAGCAGGATCTCGATCATACGCAGCCCCTCATCACACTCACAGTTGAATTCCGGAAAAGGCCATGAACCCGAGGGCCATCAACCCTGCGGTGATGAATGCGACGCCCAGTCCCTGCAACCCAGCGGGAATGTCCGAATACTTGAGCTTCTCACGCACCCCTGCCATCGCCACAATCGCGAGCGCCCATCCGGCACCTGACCCCACCCCATAGGTGACGCTCTCGCTAAAGGTATAGTCCCGTTCGACCATGAACAGAGTGCCTCCGAGAATGGCGCAGTTGACGGTAATCAGCGGCAGAAAGATCCCCAGCGAGTTATACAGTGACGGGACGTATCGATCGAGAAACATTTCCAGCACCTGGACGACTGCCGCAATCACGCTGATGTAGGTGATGAGCCCAAGGAAATCCAGACTCAACTCTGAAAGCCCCGCCCATGCCAGTGCGCCGTCACGGATCAGAAACTGGTAGATCAGATTATTGATCGGGAGGGTCAAACTTTGGACGACAATCACCGCGATGCCGAGTCCGAGCGCCGTGCTGATTTTTTTCGAGACGGCCAGAAACGTGCACATGCCGAGAAAAAACGTCAGCGCCAGATTCTCGACGAAGACCGATTTGATAAACAGATTGACCAGATCCATCATGAGGCCACCTCCGGACGAGGCGCGTGATAGATCTTGTATTCAGGCTCCTCGACTTGCGCCGGCTTCCAGGAACGCACTACCCAAATGATCATGCCGATGAGGAAAAATGCACTCGGAGGCAGGAGCAGCAAGCCGTTTGGCACATACCACCCGCCATCCCGATCAAGAGGGAGGATCGGATACCCGAACAGGGACCCGGATCCCAACAGTTCGCGTATGGTCCCGACGACCATTAAGAGGGCGCTATAGCCGAGGCCGTTGCCAAGCCCATCGAGGAAGCTGGGCAATGGGGGATGTTTCATCGCATAGGCTTCCGCGCGCCCCATGACGATACAGTTGGTGATAATCAATCCGACGAAGACCGAGAGGTCCTTGCTGATGGAGAACGCATAGGCTTTGATGAACTGATCGGTGACGATGACCAGCGACGAAATAATGGTCATCTGCACGATGATGCGGATGCTGCTCGGGGTATGGTTGCGGACGAGACTGATGGCGGCATTGGAGAAGGCGGTGACGACGGTCAGCGCGATGCACATCGTGATCGTCGTTGAAAGCTTCGACGTCACGGCCAGCGCTGAGCAAATCCCTAAGACTTGTAAAATGACCGGGTTATTATCGACGATGGGGTCGAAAATGATTTTTTTGTGTTCGTACGACATGAGCGTTAGCTCCTTTCGTGACGCAAACGGGACAGGTACGGTCCGTACCCTTTGTCGCTGAGCCAGAATTTTAACAAATTCTCCACGCCACGCGACGTGATGGTGGCGCCGGCGAGTGCGTCGATCTGATGTCGAGCGTCGGGAGTGGAACTGTCAACCGCGACCTTCGTCACTTCAACCTGCACTCTCCATTGGTCGTCGAATAGGACCTTGCCCGTCCATTGTGCCCGCCACTTGGGGTTGTCGATCTCTCCTCCCAGCCCCGGGGTCTCGGCATGCTGATAGAAGCGGAGGCCTTGAACCGTTCGCAGATCGTCCTCCAGCGCAAGAAAGCCGTACATCGTGGACCAGAGCCCGTAGCCGTACACCGGCAGAATCAGTTTTTTGAACTCGCCGTTGGCGCCGACAATCCGATAGACCGGCAAATAGCGCGGTTCGCGCCTGATTCCCGCTACATCCTCTCGGCGGGTGAGTTCGGTGGAGATCTCGGGATCCTTCCCGGCCTTGACGATATTAAAGGTGTCAGGATCGATCCCCTTCACCTCATCACCGGTGGCCAGTTCGACCATGCGCGCGTCAATCCGTTTGAGCGCTTGTTCTTCCGTGAGTCCCTCCTTGAGGAGACCGGAGACGGCAATCACATTCCGTATGAGATCGGCTTTCTGATTCTTTTCCTGAATCGGTCGAAGGAGCACCGCCGCGCCGGCGACCACCACCGAGCAGACCAGACAGACGACAAGCGTCATCAGCAGCGTCCTGCTCGGACTCTCAGCTGGTGCAGCAGATACGGCGGAGTCAGATTCAGGCGCGGACATGGCGGCGTAGCCTCCGTCGGATGTTCAGCTGAACGACCGCATAATCGATCAGGGGCGCGAACACATTAGCAAACAATATGGTCAGCATCACGCCTTCGGGAAACGCTGGGTTCGCCACGCGGATCAGCACGGTCATGGCCCCGATCAGAATACCAAAAACCCAGCGCCCGGCACTCGTCATCGCGGCCGACACCGGGTCGGTGGCCATGAAGACCATGCCGAAGGCAAACCCTCCCAGTACCAGGTGCCAGTACCAAGGCATCGTCACCATGGGATTGGTGTCGCTGCCCACGAGATTGAACAGGAGCGAGGCCCCGACCATCCCCAGAAAGCACCCGACGATAATGCGCCAGGAACCGACCCTGGTATAGATCAGGAACGCCGCGCCGAGCAGACAGGCGAGAGTGGAGGTCTCTCCCATCGAGCCCGGCATCAGGCCGATAAAGGCATCCCACCAGGTGGTGCCTCCGCGGACGATCTCCGCGACGCCGCCCACTTTCCCTAGGCTGAGCGCGGTCGCGCCCGAATAGCCATCCACCGCCACCCACACCCGGTCACCGGAAATTTCGGCGGGATAGGCGAAAAACAGAAACGCCCGCGCGGTCAGGGCGGGATTGAGAAAATTCTTGCCGGTTCCGCCGAAGATCTCTTTGCCGAGCACCACGCCGAAACTGATCCCGATGGCGACCATCCAGAGCGGCATATCGGGTGGCAGCGTCAGCGTGAAGAGCATGGAGGTGACCAGAAAGCCTTCATTGATCTCTTTCTGACGCACCGTGGAAAAGACCACTTCCCATACACCGCCGACGATTAAGGTCGTCAGATAGATCGGCAGAAAATACAAGAAGCCATGGACCGTATTGGCCAAAATACTGCCGGCATCGAACCCAAGATTGAGAGCCGTCAGGAGATCGTACCGCCAGCCGGTTTTGGCCACACCCATCTTGGCGAGGGCCAGATTGGCCTGATAGCCGGTGTTGAACCAGCTCCACAGGATGCAGGGAATCAGCGCCACCACCACGTACACCATCAATCGTTTCAGATCGATGCCGTCCCGCACATGCGGCGCGTGGTGCGTTGTTTCGGGAGTTGAATACAGAAATCCATCGACCATCTCGAACACGGGATAGTACTTTTCATACCGGCCGCCCTTTGCAAACAGGGGCCTGAGACGATCGAGATAGCGTTTCATACCTGCCATCAGCCTTCTCTCTCAATCTGGCTCAACACGTTCCGCAGCACCGGGCCGTAGTCGTTCTTGCCGACACACACGAAGGAGCACAAGGCGAGGTCTTCCTCGTCCAGTTCCATACAGCCCAGTTGTTGTGCCATCTCGGTATCGCCCACAAGCAGGTAGCGCAGCAGCTGCGTCGGGAGGATGTCCAGTGGCATGATGTCCTCGAAGTTGCCGAAGGGCACCATGGCACGCAGACCTCCGTTCAATCCGGTGGTCAGCCCAAACTCCTCTCGGCGGTGACGGAAGAGACTCGACAGCATCACGTTGCTCTGGGAGAAGATTCTCCGCCCGGGCGTGAACCAGCCCATGAACGTTCGTTCGACCCCTTCCTGAATCACACAGACCTGTACATGATGGCGCCCCAGATAGGACGACCAGCCGGCGGCGTGACGCCCCGACAAGATCGAGCCGGAGATGACGCGGTTCTCACCGTCCTGAACCTCACCCTCGATCAACTCTTCGATACAGGCGCCGAGCCTAGTCTGCAACAGGCGTGGCTGTTTGACTTGAGGCCCGCCGAGCGCGACGATGCGTCCGGGCCATATCCGGCCGCTGGTAAACAACTTGCCGATCGCAATCACCTCTTGGTAGTTGAGGTGCCAGACAACCTTGCCGGCGTCGACCGGTTCCAGAAAATGAATGTGTGTCCCCGGCAAACCGGCTGGGTGGGGGCCGTCGAAACTTGCCTGGCGCACGTGGCCTACCCCCTGTGGCAACGGCAGTTCAGCTGCGGGCGACTTGCACACCCACAGCGGCATGGTGCCCAGGCGCGACAGCACCGTCAAGCCATGGCAGAACGACTCAGCTTCTGCAGTAATAATTGGAACAGGATCGGCGGCCAGCGGGTTGCTGTCCATCGCCGTCACGAAGATGGCAGCCGGTCGAGTGGTCGGGTCAGCGATTTTGCTATAAGGACGCGTACGTAAGGCCACCCATAGACCCGATGCCAACAGATTGTCCACCACTTGCGTTTCAGTCAAGCTGGCCAGTTGGTCGATAGGATAGGATGCAAATGTCTCCTCGTCTTCGGTTTCGTCAAGCCGGATGACGACCGACTGGAGCAGGCGTTGCGCCCCACGATGGATTGCGCGCACCGTGCCGGCACCCGGTGCCGTGATGCGTACACCGGGTAACTTCTTGTGCTCGAACAGCGCTTGGCCGATCTTCACCTTGTCCCCTTCGGCGACCAGCATGGCTGGTTTGAGACCGACATGATCTACGCCCAGCACGCCAACGTGGCGGATAGGTTTGGCGACATGGACACGCTGTTCCGGTTTTCCACTGATCGGCACATCCAGTCCTTTTTTAATTCTGATCATCATGGACGCTGTGATTGGATTGGTCCTGTCGTGGTGCGGCGATTCGACAAATCTGTACTGACGGTGTCGTCCTGCCGGTACCACTCCGCGAAGTTCGGACTGAAGTGGCGATCGGTGGGAATGTAGGTTTACCCTGTGACACCGCCAACAGCGTGACCATGGCCGGCGACCATGCCATACCAGAGGTAATGTTTCAAGCTCTCCAGGCCTGTTTTCACACCCGCGACGACCCGAGCAGTATCTTTTCCCTCCATTTTCGTGTGCCGTTTCATGACCCTACGGCACATGGAGATCTGGGACTCGCGGAGGAGCTGTTCATTCACCGGATGCGAGCATGCTTGCATCCGGCCTACGGTCGCCATGAATTCAACTGCATAGGTGGCGGAGGCTATGCCGTTTGCTGCGTCCGCCGGGAATCGTGAAGGATTCGTCGATGCCGAGACCGTTCTCCCTGCTGTTCCGAGAGGGTTTTAGCGCTCCTCCGGTCCAGGGATGAAATACGCCACTCGTATAGAGCGTGACGGTTCCGGGCGGCTGACTCGTGCTCCCAGAATAGCATCTCCCTTGCGGGAGGCCAGCGAATCAATCAAATCCAGCGGGAAAGAGGTGACACCTCCCAATTCTCACGTTGAGACCGCCGGCATGAACCGTATATGGTAGGAGAACCGATCAAGGAGTTCTTCTATGCCATTGACGACCTATAATAACGTCTCAATTCCCTCCTTCATGTACGGCACGGCCTGGAAGAAAGAGGCCACCACCGGGCTGGTGCTGCAGGCGGTCGATGCCGGGTTCACCGCGATCGATACGGCGAATCAACTCGTCCATTATGATGAAGCACGGGTCGGAGAGGCATTGCTGCAATTGGCCAAGCAAGGCATCACTCGTGACAAGCTGTTTCTGCAAACCAAGTTCACGCCACTCAACGGCCAGGATCATCGTCTTCCCTACGATGCCCGAGCAAGTATCACCACACAGGTACAACAATCTTTCTCCAGTTCACTCGCGCATCTTCACACGGACTATCTCGACTCGTACGTGCTGCACGGTCCCTATTCTCTGCGTGGCTTAGGGGCTGAGGATTGGGAGGTCTGGGCCGCGATCGAATCTCTCTATGAAGCGGGCAGGACGAAGATGATCGGGATCAGCAACGTCACGGCTGATCAACTGAGCTTGCTGTGCATGAAAGCCAAGCACAAGCCGATGGTGGTGCAGAACCGTTGCTATGCGGCTTTCGGGTGGGATAAAGAAGTGCGGGAGATTTGCCAATCAAACCGGATTATTTATCAAGGATTTTCGCTCCTCACCGCCAATCGAGCGATCTTCGCTGAACCAACCATCCGTACCATGGCGGCCAAGTATCAGACCGGGCTGGCCCAGATCGTGTTTCGCTTCTCACAGCAGATCGGCATGTTGCCCTTGACCGGCACGACGAACCCTCAACACATGAAAGAAGACCTCGAATGTGAACGGTTCACGCTCTCGCCGGATGAACTGGCGGTCATCGAGACCATCGGACAATAGCGGTCGCATGAAGATCTTCGTCAAACGGGGCTATGAACCGGCGGCCAAATCCGATGGATTCCGTGTCCTGGTTGACCGGCTCTGGCCGCGCGGTTTATCGAAGGAGGATGCGCATATCGATCTTTGGCTCCGTGAGATCGGTCCCTCGACGACACTCCGGAAATGGTTCAACCACGATCCCGCGCGGTGGGCGGAGTTCCAGCGTCGCTACCATGCCGAGCTGAAACAAAAGACGGCGCTCCTGGCGACGATCATAGAGCAGGCAAAGACCGGTTCCGTGACATTGCTCTACTCTGCTAAGGATGAGGAACACAACCAGGCGATCGCACTTCGGAGTTTTCTGTTGAATCGGCGATCCTCATCACACAGCGAGAAGTTGAAATCCAAGCGTGGGAACAGCGGCAGATGAAGAGGCTCTCTATGAAAGTCACGCAAGATCATATTTCTCAAGACACAAAGATGGGTGCGAACCTGATCGCGGACGGTGCCACATTTCGCGTATGGGCACCGCGGGCCCAGGCGGTCTATCTTAACGGCCGTTTTGGGACGACCGATCTCTGGGATAAGGAGAAGCCGGAGCTACGATTGAAGAAAGATGATCGCGGCTACTGGGCCGGCTTTCTCCATGGCGTGCGGGACGGCGATCAATATTTGTTTTACGTGGTGGGCGACCCGACCCGTAAGAATTTCAAACGCGACCCGTACGCGCGCGAGTTGACGACTCCCGAGACCCATCCCGGTACGTTTCAGTATCCCCTCTGCAATTGCATCGTCCGCGATCCCGGCCATTACCGGTGGCGTGTCACGGACTTTCGGCCGCCGGCATTCAACGATCTGATCATTTACGAGCTGCACATCGGCACGTTCTTCGCGATGGATTCGTCCAATCGCGATCGCCGAGCGACGCGAGGCGGCCAATATCTCGACGTGCTCGACCGCCTGGAGCATCTCCAAGACTTAGGGATCAACGCGATCGAACTGCTGCCGATCCATGAGTTCGCGAGTCCGATCAGCCGAGGCTACGATGGGATCGATTTGTTTTCGCCGGAAATGGATTACGGCGAAACCAACGCCGTCGAGCAGGCCCACTATCTGACCAAAATCAACCGGCTGCTTCGCAATCGCAGCGCGCGAGAACTCACTCTGGATGAGATCCGGACCTCCATCAATCAGCTCAAAGTGTTGATCGATGTCTGCCATCTCTACGGCATCGCCGTCCTCCTCGATGTGGTCTACAATCACGCGGGCGGCGCGGTGCGGGATCAGAATAGCGGGCTCTGGTTCTTCGATGAAATGCCGCGGGGCAATCCCAACGACAGTCTGTACTTCACCGATAAAGACCATACGGGCCCGGTCTTTGCCTTTTGGGAAGGACAGGAAAACGACTTCACGAGAGATGTCCAAGGATTCCTCCTCAACAACCCCAGATTCTTCATCGAGGAATACAAGGTGGATGGGTTCCGCTACGATCAGGTGACCGTCATCGATGAACATGGCGGCTGGTTTTTTGCGCAGAGACTCGTGGAGAAGGCGCGCGATCTCGATCGGCGGAAGCCGCACATTGCTGAATTTTGGCACAACGATCGTTTCAAGGCTGTCGTGCCTCCGCCGCATGGATTGGGCTTTGATGCCGTGTGGCACGATGGTCTGCGTCGGACGATTCGGCGAATGATCGCCCAAGCCGCCGCCGGTCGGGACTCTCGCGTCCACATGGAGGAGTTGGCCGGCCGGCTTCGACATGGAATCCACAACGTTCCATTCCGGTGGCAGGCCGTCGAGTATCTTGAAAGCCATGATGTCATCGACCTCGGGCATGACGATCGGGAACCGCGCATCCCGAAGCTGGCAGACTTCAACAATCCGCACTCCTGGTATGCGACGAGCCGATCACGAGTCGCGGCAGGACTCCTCCTCACGGCTCCCTGTATTCCGATACTGTTCATGGGTCAGGAATTTTTAGAAGACAAATTCTGGAGCGACAATGAGCAGGCGCATCCCGGACATTTGATCCATTGGGAAGGGCTCGCATCCAACAAGACGATGAAAGATTATTTCCAGTTCATGAAGGAGTTGGTGTGGCTTCACCGCCGGCAGCCGGCCTTGCGTGGCGAAAACCTCAATGTCTTTCATGTCCACGAAGACAATCGGATCATCGCCTTTCACCGGTGGATCGACGGAGTCGGCCGAGATGTCGTCGTCGTGTGCAGTCTCAATGAGTCCACCTTTTGGTCCTACGAGATGGGATTTCCTCAAGGAGGTCCATGGCTCGAAGTCTTCAACAGCGATGTGTACGAGAATTGGGTCAACCCCTGGACGGCAGGCAATCAGGGCGGCGTCTTTGCGGGCGGCGACGGCAGACATGGGTTGCCGTCTGTTGCATCCATCGTCATTCCCGCGAACAGCATTCTGGTCTTTGCGAGGGACCAAGGGGACTAAGAGAAGGCGCTACATACAATGCGTTTTCTAGGGCACGATCTTGATTTGCAGTATGGCAGCGGATAAACATGTCGTGGTGCGTTAGGTGTGGGTCCTGTTATTCGGGGGTAAGGTGGGATGGGATTCCTCGGCAGCCAGAATAAAACTCCCGACCCCTCCTCCTAGCGATGCGAAGCGCGGCTCTATACCGCCCTCACTCATCTGGAACACCATGTGAAGCCGGCGCGCATCGCTACGTTTCGGCCGACTGATGTGAAAAGCATCCGCGAAAAGTTTGACGCGTCGCAGACCGAGTTTGCCCTCATGATTGGGGGCAGCGTCGCAACCTTGCGTAACTGGGAGCAGGGACGTCGCATGCCTGACGGCCCGGCCCTTGGCCTGCTGCGCGTGGCAGCGCACAATCCACGTGCCGTGGCCAAAGCACTCCATCGAGACTCGCGTCAAAGGCGCGGCATAATGAGGAGAATAACGTCGGCAAACGTGGGGGCTGTCCGGTAGGAATGGAACGAGGCCGAACCTGCAGTTCTGCGCCATGCACAGTTCAAGACCCGACCCCTATGGCTGCGTGCGGCGGCACTGTCGGCGACCGGCACGCCTCGGTCTACCGAGGAGTGAGCCCAGGGCGTACCGGCACGGCCTGTCACTCGTTATGCTGGACGCAACCGGGTCTTGACGGTTTCCGGGGTACTATCTGTACCTGGTTCGCAGGCGATCAGGCGACGGATCCCACCGGCCTGATCCAGATGGTGGATGATGCGGCTCCCTTCACGAACCAATCTCGCCGGCAAGGAGAACCGGGACGCACCTGAGTCCCTAACTCCGTGAATGCAGGCCACGAAGCTCTTCTGTACCTCATCAGGGGCGCAAGGTCCGAGAAGTCCTTTGCTGCTTGACCAAGCGGTCGATAGGCAATATAGGTCTCATGTCATGGGCTCCAAACGATAGAGATGAAGCTGAGGACAGCAAGAGTGACGGGTGAGTGAATCCTAGAACTAGAAGGGAATGTAAGGTTCAAAATTTTCTTGTTTCTTTTGGCTATAGCCAAGGAGCCGTGGTAATCATCATCATTACCTTTGATCGACATGTGGCAACTGACGGGAAGATGCGATTGGAGCGGGCGGCGTACTGTTTCTGAATTGAAGGACGTTATGGCCCATGCGGGAGCTCTTACGGAATGAGAAGCTTCAAGCAGGTATTTTTCAACACCTCTCTCGTAGTGCTGAGCGTGATGGCTGCCGCTCTATTTTGTGAGCTAGTCCTGCGGATGACCGGCTTTGCAACTCCAGGCAATTTCAACATACCTCGCACGGGTCTCTATCCCCGGTTTTACTTTGAAGGTGATTTGATCAACGGCTATGATATTTCTAAGAATTTTACTGGTGATTCTTTCTCACTTCCGGACTACATCCATACGTACGGTGCTCCGTTTACAGTCACTTCGAACAGCGTAGGTTGCCGCGATCGGTCATTCGACCAAGAAGATGGCTATGTATTGCTGATTGGAGATAGTGCTACCTGGGGATATGTCGAGCTTGAGCAAACCTGGGGGGCAACGCTCGAACAGCTCATCGGTGTCAGGGTCCTGAAGTGCGGTGTCTCAGGATACGGTCCTCGCCAGGAGCGGCACAAGCTGGAAACCGTCGTTAGGCGCGCCGGGCGCCCGCGTTTCGTTATTGTTGGGTACGTGATGAATGACCTGCTTGATGACTACTTGTTCCCTGCTCGAACGGTGATGGACGGTTACATGGTTAACAAGGTGGTGCTGGCCAGTGTCATGCGTGGCGGTCGTCGCGTCCGCTCAGATGAAGAATTACGTGCACGGTTAAAGAGATTTCTAGAACCGAACACGATTGACATCATCGACCGCGCGAAAGTTTGGCTGACCGCGCATTCGACTTTATACGACCTGTTGAGTAAAGCTGAAGTTCCATTGCGCCGTGTAGTTACCGATCTTGGTCTTACCAAACCGCCTCCTCCGTTGAGTGAAGTAGAAGCGTATCGGTCCATTACTGAGTTTCCTTGGCTGAAACACGCTTGGGAAGGGCATCTCGACAACCTGCGACAGTTGAATTCAGCTGTAGAAGCGGTTGGGGCCACTATGCTCGTAGTGATATTTCCAGACAATAGTCAGGTCTATGAGTCCATGCGACCTCGAGAACGCAATCTCCAGTGGGAGTATCCGAATCAACGACTGGCGGAGTTCTTTCAACAGGAACATATCGCGTTTATAGACCTTTTGCCTGAATTCAGACGGTATGCGGACTGCGCCGGTAGTTCGAGAGCGAATCCTCAAGACTTGTATTGG
This sequence comes from Nitrospira sp. SG-bin1, assembly GCA_002083365.1. Taxonomy (NCBI): domain Bacteria; kingdom Pseudomonadati; phylum Nitrospirota; class Nitrospiria; order Nitrospirales; family Nitrospiraceae; genus Nitrospira; species Nitrospira sp. SG-bin1. The sequence goes on from LVWS01000005.1 coordinate 130,562, forward strand.
GCCCACGATCCCCATCTGAATGCGGCGGGCAATCATTTGGCGGGGCTTCTCATTACCCGCCGGGTGCTGGAAGGATCCTTCGTAGAAGTCGATGACAAGCGCACAAGATTATCAACCGTCAATCAGAGCTTGAATGCAGAGAGAGGATGTGAATTCAGCGGTTCCTCCCCATGACGGAAAACACTTCACCCACCGTCAAGGGCGGAAAACCAAAGCTGAATCGCAGGCGCACCAGGGCCGGTGTACCGGCCACGAGTTCGGAGAGCGATGCGCTTTCAAAGGATCTGAAGAAACGCGAGTTCCGTTTCATTGGGAGCACGATCATCCATGCCTTCATGCAGGCAGTGGGTATGGTGGACGACCATCTCAACGGCTGTTTCATTAAACCCAAAGTACAGGCAGGTGATCCGGAGCGCAATGATTGCTGTGTGCCGAACGTGATTACAGGGACACTGACCACGAACATGCCGGAAACAAACCTATGAAGACTTATGATGGGTACCCTCTGCTGAGAGGATACCCATCGAGATGAGCAAGGTCTAATTGAGAGGATGGACGACGCCAGCAAACTTCAAGAGATCGGTAATCTCGAAATCGCCGGATTTCTCGGACGGCAGGGTCGGTTTCCAGTTCTTATCCACGACCAGGTATGAGTCCTTATCGGCTTTGAGTAAGCCGATGAATACTTCGCCGACGATACGGCCTCCAACCGGCCCCATCCGCAAGCCCTGCTCAAGAACTTCAGCTTCCTTCAGGATGTAGTACCACAGCGGGGTACTCTTATCCATGCCGAATGACGCCAGTTCCACGAGTTGGGCCGGAGTCAAAACCGGAACACCCATGGCTCTCGCGATCGCTTGCCCTGACGGAACACCAAAGTTCACGTGACGCATGAGATTACGAGAGGCCAGGGACTGAATGCCGTCCGCCGGCATCCCGGGTGCTGGTCCGCGTGACCCAAGGAGATGCAGGAGGGGAGTGGACAGCTTCGCGTCGATCCGCTTGTTGAACCTGAAGTTATCGTCGAACTTGAAGAAGGTCTGCCAATCGACGAACCGACGGGCGGCCCGCTTGCCGCCGCGCATGTCGTTTGGGTCGGGATCATTCGGATCGGCTGAATCGTCGAAGATGAAGGCGAAGAACTCTTGACCGGGGGCCGATCCGAAATTCAACCGGTAGCTGGGACGAACTTGTGAATGGCCGAATCGATACGCGGCTACGGCAAACTCCACCGGAATCAACGGTTCTCGTCGAGGGCTCCGAAAGAGAGAATCTTGAGTTCGGTCGTGAACTCTGTAGAACCGCGGACCGTTCCGTAAGATTTCAACCGTCCGATCTTGCCCAATGGTCATCGGTAGGAACTCATTGACGATGATCCATTGGTAATGCCAAGTCACTTGGCGGCGCGCCTCTCGGAAAATATCCCTCGGGGAGCGATGAGCCTGCGTCGGATCGGCGCGCAATCGATCAATGACGGCATTGTGAAACTTCAGCATGGCGAGATGAAACTGAGCGAGCAGAATATTTTCATCGTTCCGACTGTCTGCGATGATCGCATTGTTGTGTGGATCACGCGGAAGATCGTATCGCACCGCGCCTTTTCGGGACACCTGCTCGGAGCCCGGAATGGCTTCGACACGGAATTTGATGTCGCCTGAGCTGGTGTCGTACAGTTCAGGTGATCCGTCCGGACCATTACCGTATAGGCTGTCGAGGTCGAATTCGGCCGTGCGAAAGTTTGTGGTGCGTCTCGGCTGAGTCTGCTCAAGAATCGGAGCTTTCAACGCCAGGGTGAGGTCATGGTCCAAAAACTGCCCGAAGAAGGTGACCCCGGCCGTCATGCTGGGGTTATCCGGATTGTTTGGACTGTGGGCGCCGGGATCGATGATTGACTGGATCGGATCCGTGAGGAGATCCAGAGCGTCGATGATGCCCCCTTTGGCCCCCAGCCTTTTCGCCTGCTCCCGTGCCTCATCGGTCGGTGGAGCATAGGGCGGAAGACCAGGAAACATACGGCTAAACACATCATCGGGAAACCGTGAACGTGTGGGCTTGGTCACATGGAGGTTGTTTCTTTCCGACAGATCATCGGCTGCAAAGGCCTGCTCGGCCTCGCCGGATAATAAACCGACAAGGCCCAGCACAAGGCAACATGTCGCTCGAACACGCATTACACGTCCTCCTGTGGCAAGTGTTGGATGAGACACCATGTGAATACGTTCACGATGAACATTGTTGACCGATGGCCATCGCCGTTGCAGCGATCTCCTCCGAGCAAGAGTCGGACCACGTCGCGCGAAGCGAAATCCGCGCAATCCATACAAGAGAATGTCCCGCGCGCGCGCAGAGTTGTATTTCTGTAGCCTTGCTCCACCAGATTAATATTCTTAAGAATAAAGACTGACTTTGAATACAGGCATTCCACGCTACGAGGAATGCTGTCACTCCTGGGCATGAGGCTGTCGATGGGTTTAGTGGTCATTATCGGCGGTGGCCCCGCCGGGCTCATGGCGGCAGAAGCCTCAGTGGCCGGAGGCGCCGACGTGGAGATCTATGATTCCATGCCATCGGTCGGTAGAAAATTCCTGCTGGCGGGGAAAGGAGGTTTGAACCTTACCCATTCAGAACCCATGGAGTCCTTTCTTCCGAGGTATGGCCCTCGCCGAACCGAACTCGAACCGGTGATCAGATCATTTCCACCCGCCGCTCTGCGAGCGTGGGCCCATGAGCTGGGTGTGGACACGTTTGTCGGGACGTCCGGTCGGATCTTTCCCACCGATCTGAAAGCCGCCCCGCTTTTGCGCGCATGGTTGCGTCGTTTACGACAAGCCGGTGTACAGTTCCATGTCAGACATCGATGGCGCGGGTGGGATCAAGAAGGGAAGCTTCTGTTCACCAGTCCGCAAGGGCCGCGGAACGTCCATGCCGACGCGGTGGTGTTGGCGTTGGGAGGTGGCAGCTGGCCGCACCTCGGCTCCGATGCTGCGTGGGTTCACATTCTTGCAGAACACAAGATCCCGATCGCTCCGCTCAAGCCGGCCAACTGTGGATTCGACGTCCGGTGGGGCGAGCACTTTCGCACGAAGTTCGCCGGACATCCGGTGAAGACGGTTCGAATCACCGTCAAGACCATCGACGGTACCCTGGTTCAACATAGGGGAGAGTTCGTCGTTACCGCGACTGGCGTTGAGGGTGGTGTCATCTACGCCGTATCAAGTCATCTCCGAGATTGTATTGAAAGGACTGGATCCGCAACCTTGCGGCTTGATCTCGCTCCGGATCGTTCACTGCAGCGACTGTTACAAGATCTTTCTCGGCCACGGGGTAAACGCTCAGTCGCGACGCATCTTCAACGGCATGCCGGAATCGCAGGCGTGAAGGCAGGTCTTCTGCGCGAAGCGGTACCGAACGAAGTATTGGCCGATCCTGCACGTTTGGCTGAGGCGATCAAAGCTCTGCCGATTGTTCTCGAGAGTGCTCGTCCGTTGGACGAAGCGATCAGTTCGGCCGGTGGCCTCTTGTTTGAGGCGCTGGATGGCAACTTGATGCTGCGATCATTGCCGGGAGTATTTTGCGCGGGAGAAATGTTGGACTGGGAAGCGCCGACGGGAGGCTATCTGCTCACGGGTTGTCTGGCGACCGGACGTCTCGCCGGACGTGCGGCCGCCGCATGGGCCCAAGGAGCAGCCTGGTAATAACTGAACATTCGACCTCGTTCAATCAGAAGTGCTCGGAAGTGCGGCTCGCTAACTCAGTAACCATTTCCAGAAGGCAGAGAGCCAGCTGAGAATCATCGCAATCCATGAATCGTTTGTCGAAGGCGGGTCGACCTTCACGGAGGGCGACGACACGGAGGAAGTGACGGGTGTGTGGTTTGGAGCAGGAGAGGCCGCTTGTGCCACCTGTGTCGGTTCGCCATCTGGGGAAGGCTCAATGGCAAGCGGAGACTCTGATATGGACTCTTCGGAGATCAGGGTCTGAGTCAGGACAGGCTTTTCCGTTTCCGCCGCCACCATGACAGACGATCGCGGTTGTTCCATTTCATCCTTATACTGAGCGACCTTGGCTTGTAAGGATGTACTCTCCTGTCGGATATCCGCGATCTTGCGCGCCAGATGCCAACTCTGATTCATTAAGGTCGCCACCTGCGTCTTGAGGAACGACAGCGTGTCCTCGGCCTGCTGTCTCATGACAGGCAACTGTTCTTCTTCACGCTGAATGGCAGCACGCAATTCGGACACCGCCGCATCTTCACGTCGGTTCGAGGCCTGCCATCCGGCGATCTCCCGATCCAGTTCCTTGACTTCTTCGCGTACCGTTTCCAACGCTTGGGTCTGTTCCACCGTGTCCGCCTTCACCTTGTCGTACACACGCCGACTGACACACCCAACCTCCAAGAGCAGGACCGAGGCAAGCATGCACAGGGCAACCCGTTGAGCGATTGGAGATCCCGTGGCGGTAGGACGTGTCATACGTGCAGCCTCATTGGGTTGACCGACCGAAACCCTCGCGCGGAGGGTTGCAGCGGGTCGGGTGAGCAGCTACGTGTAAGATGTACACAGTTGACAGGTGTCAGTCAACCCTCCGCACTGTCCGGTCGGGAAAGGGCGTGGATAACTGGCCGGAGGTTGCGTACTATGCGGTCATCATGTCGTCTGATACGGCCATGTCCATTCGGCTCCCACCGGAGTGCGAGACCGCTCTTCTGGAACGGTTTCTCAAGGCGGAAGCCATGGCGCTGTGGACCGTACGATCGGCGCGTGTGCAAGACGTTCCTCTGAACGTCTCGGTCTTTCTCCGAAAACACGAAGAAGATGAACAAGAGCATCTGGCGCGCTTCGAAGCCATGATCGGCCGCCAACCTCGTGAACGGGAACGGCTTCCGTCCGTGCCCAGGCAATGGCCCGCGCTGGCCGTCCAGCTCTATGGATATGAGTCGCTGGGACTCGAATTCGCGACATTGCTCGTGGCGCTGCGGCCGGACTTGACTTTGATCCGCGAGGATGAACTGGTCCACGTGGAGTTCTTTGAGCGAGAGATTCGCCGCATCATCCAGGTCGAGGGGGTCGATGCCGAACAAGCTCGGATCTCCGCACGTGCGTGGTGGCGAAAATTGCCGCGAACGGTGGACCGCTATCTCGATGCGACGGCGCTCGAGCCGTATCGGCAGCCGCTGGCACGACGGATCCTCGTGGCTATTGAACGGCGATTCGATGCATCGGGACTTCTGCAGGGGTAGGGTGCGGCCGCGATGTCGGTCAGGCGTGAACGGGAAGAAGACCGCTGACGGCCCCCATCTTTCGATATTTCTGATCCCGTTGCGTGATGAGTTGTTCGACGGGTAAATCAATCAGATCGAACAACTGATTGGTCAGTGCCTTCCCGACCAAATCGTACATGGCTCTCGGCTCGCGATGGGCGCCGCCCAGCGGTTCGGGAACGATCGTGTCGATCACGCCCAATTCAAGCAGATCACCGGCGGTCATTTTCAATGCGGAAGCGGCATCCGGAACCTTTTCCGGACTGTCCCACAGAATGGCGGCACAGCCCTCCGGTGAAATGACCGAATAGATCGAATGTTCCAACATCAGGACACGATCCGCGACGCCGAGGGCCAAGGCGCCTCCGCTTCCCCCTTCACCGATGACCACTGAAATAATCGGGACGGTTAATCGTGACATGACGAACAGATTGCGGGCGATGGCTTCCGCTTGCCCGCGTTCCTCGGCGCCGATACCAGGATAGGCGCCGGGGGTATCGATAAAGGTCAGGATCGGACGGTGGAATTTTTCGGCCATCTTCATGAGGCGCAGGGCCTTGCGATACCCTTCCGGATTAGGCATACCGAAGTTCCGCTGCATCCGCTCCTTGAGCGTTTTGCCCTTCTGATGACCGATGATCATCACGGGGCGGTCGTTGAATCGGGCGAACCCACCCACGATGGCCCGATCGTCTCCAAACACCCGGTCGCCATGGAGCTCGAGAAAGTCTCGGGTCAGCTCATTGATATAGTCCAGGGTGCTGGGCCGTTGAGGGTGGCGGGCCACCTGCGTTCGTTGCCAGGGGGTCAGATTTTTGTAGAGTTCGTGTTCGGTTTGAGCGAGCTTCGTTCGAAGCTTGCGGATGTCGTTTTGGACAGAGGATTTGCCGCTGGAGGCCGTCGCGGAAAGTTTCTCGATCTTCTCTTCGATCTCTCGGATCGGCTTTTCGAATTCGAGGTAATCGCGCATCGTCCTGTTCGATTCCGTATAAGGATCAGCCAATCGGTCCAGCCACAGCCCCTAAGATAGCAAAGAGAGAGCCCCTTTGCCTAGCACTTCCTCAACATCCGACACAAAATGGTCGCTGGGACAGATCGTGAGATGCGGGAGGGGCGCCGTCTCCGCTTCCAAGGTGTCTTCGGTTCGAAACGACATCGAGATCGTGGTACCGCCCGGATGCCGCCGAAAGACGTCCAACAGACGAGGCAATCGCTCGCGAACCTCGGGACCATCGCTCAATCGGATGCGGATGCGTTTGATGGCCTGCACCTGGACGTCGGCCAGCGGTTCGATCTTGCTCCCGCGGATTTTTGTGCCCTTGTCTCCACGATCGATCGTGCCGGTGATGCGGACGATCCGCTCGGGTGCGATCAGCTCACCCGCGGTCCTGAATAAATCGGGAAACACGATCACCTCGGTGGTCCCTTGCAGGTCTTCCACCGTGAGGTACGCCATCCGATCGCCCTTCTTGGTCAACATCGATTTGATCGCGGCGATGATGCCGCAGATCTTCACTTCGCCGCCGTCCGCGCAATCTTTCAATCCCGCCGCCGTCGTGGTTGACAAGGCACTCAGCGTCGCCTCGTAGCGGGCAAGGGGATGGGCGGAAATATAGAACCCCGTCAGCTCCCGCTCGTATTTCAATCGTTGCGCTTGGTCCCACTCCGCAATCGTGGGCAGGGGAGGCGCGGGCAAGGCGGTTGCGGTGCTGTGCCCGTTCAGTTCCACACCGAAGATACTGATTTGTCCCTGCTCACGCTCGCGTTGAGCCGCTGCGCCTTCGTCCACCGCTTGATCGAGCACGGCCAGCAATTGGGCCCGTTTGGCGCCGGTCGAATCGAACGCGCCGGTTTTAATCAAACCTTCCAACATCCGTTTATTCACCTTGTGAAGATCGACCCTCCGGCAGAAGTCGAAGAACGAGCGGAAGGGACCGGCTTGGGAGCGGATCGCCAAGACCGATTCGACGGCGCCTTCCCCGACGTTTTTGATGGCCGCCAAGCCGAACCGAATGGCCCCGTCGGCCACGGCGAAATGCGTTTGGCTGGCGTTCACGTCAGGCCCCAGAACTTTAATACCCAGATCCCGACATTCGGTGAAATACCCGACCAGCTTGTCCTGATTGCCCATGTCGGTCGTCATGAGCGCCGCCATGAATTCCGTCGGATAGTGCTCTTTCAGATAGGCGGTTTGATAGCACAACACGGCATAAGCGGCCGCATGCGACTTGTTGAACCCATACCCGGCGAACTTTTGGATCAGTTCGTAGAGCTTTTCCGCTTTTTTCTCAGGAATGTGCTTGTGCTTCGCGCCATCGAGGAACTTGACGCGCAACTTCTCCATCTCTTCCGGCTTCTTTTTCCCCATCGCCCGGCGAAGAATATCGGCTTGGCCCAATGAGAAGCCGGCCATCTTATTGGCGATCGCCATCACTTGTTCCTGGTAAACGATCACGCCATAGGTGTCCTTCAGGATCGGTTCCAATTCCGGAAGGTCATAGGTGATCGGCACCTTCCCCTGTTTTCGCTTGATGAAATCCGGGATGAGATCCATCGGTCCCGGGCGATAGAGCGCGATAATGGCGATGATGTCCTCGAACCGGTCGGGCTTGAGGCCCGTGAGGAGATCCCGCATGCCGGAACTTTCCAGCTGGAACAGTCCCGTCGTTTTCCCCGAGCTCAACAGGGCAAAGGTCGCCGGATCATCAAAGGGGACCCGATCGATCGCCAAGGGAGGGGAGTCGCGATGCGTGTCGTTGATGAGGGTCTCGGCGCGCCGGATCATCGTGAGGGTCTTGAGCCCGAGGAAGTCGAATTTGACCAGACCGATCTTTTCGACGTCTCCCATCGAGTACTGGGTCACGATTTCGTCGTTGGCGCCCTTATAGAGCGGCACGTGGTCGGTGAGCGGTCCCTCGGAGATGACGACGCCGGCCGCATGGGTGGAGGCATGACGGGCCAGACCTTCGAGCGATTGCGCATTGGTCATGAGCTCCTTGACCTTGGGATCCGTCTCCACCAGCTCACGCAGACGAGGCTCGGTGTCCAACGCTTGCTGCAGCGTGATGTTCAATTGATTGGGAACGAGCTTCGCCACTTTATCCGCATCGGCATACGACAGTTCCAACACACGCCCCACATCGCGGATCGCGGCCTTCGCCCCGAGTGTCCCGAACGTAATGATTTGAGCCACATGATCGCTGCCGTATTTCTCCACCACATAGTTGATCACTTCCCCACGGCGATCCATGCAGAAATCCATATCGATATCGGGCAGGGAGACGCGTTCCGGGTTCAAGAAACGCTCGAACAAAAGGGTATAGACCAGCGGATCAAGATCGGTGATGCGCAAGGCGTAAGCCACGAGACTCCCGGCGGCAGACCCTCGCCCTGGACCGACCGGAATCCCCTTGGACCGTGCGAACCGAATGATGTCCCAGACAATGAGAAAGTACCCGGCGAATCCCATCGAGCAGATGACCATCAGCTCTTCTCGAAGGCGCTGATCGTAGACAGCGGAAGCCACCCGGCCGGGCCGCTCCGTCAGCCGTTCCTTCAATCCGGTGAGCGCGAGATGTTCCAGATAGGACTCGCGATCCGTAAACCCGTCCGGGATGCGATATTGAGGGAGATGCGTCTTGTTCAGCGGGAGATCGAGCGAGCAATGATCGGCGATGCGACAGGTATTCGTCACGGCGCCTGGGAACTCCGCAAATGCCGGAGCGATTTCCTCCGTGGATTTGACGTACAACTGATCCGTATCGAACTTCATCCGGCTCGGGTCGCTGAGCGTCTTTCCCGTCTGGAGACACAGCATCAATTCATGGGGCCGCGCATCCTCTTTCTTCAGGTAGTGGCAATCATTGGTGCCGGCCAGGGGAATTCCGAGCTTTTTATGGATCTCGATCAGTCCGGCATTGGCGATCCGCTGATGGTCGAGCCCGTTTGCCTGCACCTCGAGATAAAAGTGATCCTTCCCAAAGATTTCTTGAAATTCGCCCGCCACCGCCAGGGCGCCCTCCATGTCGTTCTGGCCGATCAGATAGGGAATCTCACCGCTCAGGCAGCCGGAGAGAGCGATGATGCCGTCGTGATGCAATTTCAACAGCTCCTTGTCTATACGAGGTTTATAGTAGAAGCCTTCAAGATATCCTTTACTGACGAGCTTGATAAGATTTTGATAACCGGTGAGGTTTCTGGCGAGGAGGATCAAATGGTAGTAATCGTTGTGCGCAAGCCCGCTGTCCTTCTTCGCATGGCGACTGCCGAGCGCCATATAGGCTTCACAACCGATGATGGGCTTGATACCCACCTCGTTCGCCTTGCGATAAAATTCGATCGCGCCGAACATGTTGCCATGGTCGGTCATCGCCACGGCCGGCTGGTTGAAGGATTTAATCTGATGAACCAGCGGCTCGATTTGATTCGCGCCGTCGAGAAGGCTGAACTGGGTATGGAGATGCAGATGAACGAAAGAGGAAGCCACGAAAAGATAGACCTCGTTGTTTGATTGTAGTCAGGACATGAGAAGGAGTCAACGACGAGGGGCTTGGCACATCAGCCACATCATACAACGACACCTCGAAACCACCTCTTGTGAGATGACTGGCAGGCTGCGCCAAAACTCCCTTGGACTCCTCAAGCCATCATGAATCTTGATGTGTGAGACGACACCAAACAGTCAGACAGGATGCTCATAATGGCCGTCCAGCGAGGCCACCGCGAGTAAAGAGGCGAATCATACTCCGGGAAAACAAAGCTGGCGGACTTTTTCAGCATCCTGCTAGAGCCGCTCCCCATACTTTCGGTAGTGTTGTTTCTTGGCATCGGCAATCCAATTCTCCCGTTTGATGCGGTCGGGATCCGTATCGAGCTTCTTGGCGATCTTCTCGATGTCTTCCGGTTTCCAGCGGGCGATCTGGATGAAGGTGCGGGTGCCCAGCTTCTGGAGTGTCTGTGCAAACACCGGCCCGATCCCATAGATCTTTTTGAGATCGTCCTCCTGCATCTCTTTACTGGTCTTGGACGATCCTGCCTGAACACTCCGTTCACCTCCATTCTGGCCGGACTGACGAGGTCCTACGGTTGTCGGGGCTGCGGTGGCACGAAGTGACGCTCGCAGCTCTCGGAGCCGCTTTTGCAGACGGTCGATTTGTTCATCTTTTCCTGGAATAGCCTGCACCTCTTGCCGTAGACCTTCACGTTCGACCTCAAGGTCTCCCAGTTGACGGTGGAGAGCGGCGATTTGTTCGTCCCGTTCCCGCAACTGTTCCTCATCCCGAAGATGCTGCGCATGAAGTTGTTCCTGGGCCGCACATTGGTCGCGAAGCTTCGCGACCTCGACTTCGTGTTCTTGAACGGTGCGTGCGTGTGTTCGCTCCCATTGTTTGACCTCTGATTCCTTCTCACGCAGAAGATGCGTGACCGGCACCAGCTCTTCAATACGGTGGTCTCGTTCCGTGACGGACTGTTCGAGCTGATGGATCGTGCCGCGATGGGCGGCCTCCCGGTCACTCAGTTCGACTTCCAGTTCATGCACGCGGCTTTGCGCCCACTCGAGTTTCTCCACCTGCGCCCGGAGCCGGTCCCGGTCCGCCAGGTTCTCGTTAAGCTGAGCGATATGTTCGCGCAAGACCCGAATTTCCTGCTCCAGCACCTCGCGGGTTTGGTCCGAAGTCCGACAGGCCTGTTGCGCCCCGCGCAGCTCTTCCTCATGCGCCGCCACGATGGCATCGAACTCGCCGATGCGGTGGTCTCGTTCGGTGATGGACTGTTCGAGCTGATGGATCGTGCCGCGATGGGCGGCCTCCCGGTCACTTAGTTCGACTTCCAGTTCATGCACGCGGCCCTGCGCCCACTCGAGCTTCTCCACCTGCGCCCGGAGCCGGTCCCGGTCCGCCAGGTTCTCGTTGAGCTGAGCGATATGTTCGCGCAAGACCCGAATTTCCTGCTCCAGCACCTCGCGGGTTTGGTCCGAAGTCCGGCAGGCCTGTTGCGCCCCGCGCAGCTCTTCCGCCTGTGCCGCCACGATGGACTCCATCTCACTCACGCTCCGGCGTGCGGACGCTCCTTGAGCCTCCGAGTCCGTCAGTTGTTTCGACCTCCCGGCCAGTTCTGTTTCGAGCACCTTCAGCCGTTCGCCGCGTGCGGTGAGCTCCCGTTGGACCGAGGAGTACAGCGCCTCGGATGAATGGAGCTTCTGCTCGAGGATCTGCACCATGGAGATCTTGACCTTCAAATCATGCGAGGTCGCTTCCAACATCTGTTCCTTGGTCCGCAACAGATTGGCCAGGTCCGGGCTTTGTTGATCCGGCGAATTCTTGAGGTGATACCGCAACAACCAGCCGACCGCGACACCGATACCTGCCGCGGTGAGGAGGCATCCGACCATCTGGCTGATCAGCGTGATCATACGTTCTCCACTCCTTACATCAGCAATTCGATCCGTTGATTATGTGGGAGACCGGTTTCCTGCCTCCCCGGTGAGGGCTGGTGCATCGAACCGGCGCCGATTGCGGTCACCGGATTCGTGAGCCCATGACGTGTCAAGTACTGCTTGACGGCTTCGGCGCGATGCAGGCTCAGTTGGACGTTGAGTTCCGTCTGACCAACAGCGTCGGTATGGCTTGCGATCTCAATCGGCGCGTGGGGAGCCTTCCGCAAGAGAACGATGATTTGGTCCAGGACCGCCTGTCCGTTGGTCGTGATCCTGGCACTATTGGGCTCAAACTCGAGGGGTGATTTTGCCAGAACTTGGTTCAGCGACAGTTGGAGCGCCGACAGAGGAACAACGGCGGATGCCGACGCGGTCGCCGATGCCACCTGCACACGATCTTCAATCTTTAAACCTGCGCGTATCGCCGGAGCCAGAGCCTTTAGGACATCGGCTTTCTCGCGATGACCGGCCACTTGGCCGATCACGACCAGCGACCGTCCGTCGATCATGATGGACCCGCGCTCGATCATCAGGCCCAAGATCGGCAAGATCTGTGGAACGGTGTCGACCCAGGCGGCCGCCGTGACCTGCTTATCGACGATGAACTGGTCGACTACACGCGTTCGTGTCTTTGCCGAGAGAATATTCGCCTGCTCAAGAATCGTGGCCCTGCTGCGCTCATTGGGCAACGAGCCGCGAAAGACCAACCGGCCCTGTTCAAAACTGGCATGGAATGAGGCGGGGGTCACGGCGGTGGACCGCGACCATGAGGCGAGATGCCGTGGAATGCACACCAGGGCGAGCAGGATCAGCGCCACTGCACCTCCGCTGAGAATCCACGCACGCTTCATGGGATCAACTTGGTATAGATGACGTGGTTACCGGCTCGCGAGGCGCCACGGTACCATATTTGACGCCATCTGTACTAGGGTATGAGTGGGCGATCAAGCAGACCAGGGGTGACGCAGCTCCGTTGGTTCCTCAAGGTTGTTCGATCAAGACACATCCACAGAGATATTCGCATCTCAACAAGATTTCACGCCAACTCATTTGGCTTGATCGGCCAAGGCACATGGGATGGTCGATGAACGTCACGGGACAGGGTGGGGGAGTCACTCAGCGGGACACCGGACACAAGGTGCATTAATGAGATGGCTAGATCCGTTCCCCATACTTTCGGTAATGTTGCTTCTTGGCGTCGGCAATCCAATTCTCCCGTTTGATGCGGTCGGGATCCGTATCGAGCTTCTTGGCGATCTTCTCGATATCTTCCGGTTTCCAACGGGCGATCTGGATGAAGGTGCGGGTGCCCAGCTTCTGAAGAGTCTGTGCAAACCCCGGCCCGATCCCATAGATCTTTTTGAGATCGTCTTCCGGTACGCTCTTACCGACTTTCGGCGGTCTGACAGGAGCATCCGATCCAGCTCCATTCTGGCGAGGCTTATGAGACAGGACGGTTGCAGAAGCCGGCGTCGCGCGAAGTGAGGTCCGCAGTTCCTTGAGTCGCTTTTGCAGACGATCGATCTGCTCGTCTTTCCCCGGAATACACTGGACTTCCGTTTGTAAGGCGTGACGTTCCGCTTGGAGGTCGTGCAGCTCGCGCTGGAGATGTGCAATCTGTTCATCTCGTTCTTGCAGATGTTGCTCGTCAAGCTCATGCTGCGCGCGGAGTTGTTCCTGTGCCGTCCATTGTTCCTGCAGTTTCGCCGTCTCGGCTTCCAACTCTTGCACGGTGCGCGCGTGAGTGCGTTCCCATTCTTTGATCGTTGCCTCCTTTTCGCGAAGGAGATACGTAACCGGCATCAGTTCCTCGATGCGCCGGTCGCGCTCCGTAAGGGCTTGTTCAAGCTGCTGAATCGTACCGCGATGAGCCGCCTCCCGATCGCTCAGTTCGACTTCCAGCTGATGGACCCGGGCTTGCACGGATTCCAGTTTCTTCACCTGGGTCCGGAGCCGATCCCGGTCCGCCAGGTTCTCGTTGAGCTGGGCGATATGGTCGCGCAGCACCCGGATTTCTTCTTTGAGAACCTCGCGAGCCTGCTCGGCAGTGTGACAGGCCTGCTGTGCTCCACGGACCTCATCCAGCTGCGCCGCGGCGGCGGCATTGAACTCGCCGATGCGCCGGTCGCGCTCCGCAAGGGCCTGTTCGAGCTGCTGAATTGCGCTGCGATGAGCCGACTCCCGATCACTCAGTTCGATCTCCAGCCGATGGACACGATCTTGTGCCGATTCCAGTTTCTCCATGCGGGCTCGAACTTGGTCCCGGTCGGCCAGGCCTTCGTTGAGTTGCGTGATATGGTCGCGCAGGACCCGGATTTCTTCCTTGAGGACCTCGCCGGCCTGTTGGGCCCCGCGAAGTTCGTTCATCTGCGCAGCCGCGACCACATCGAACTCGCCGATGCGCCGGTCGCGCTCCGCAAGGGCCTGTTCGAGCTGCTGAATTGCGCTGCGATGAGCCGACTCCCGATCACTCAGTTCGACGTGCAGCTGATTGACGCGGATTTGCACTGCCTCCAGCTGTTTCGCCTGAGCACGAAGGTGCTCCCGGTCCGCGAGACCCTCGTTGAGTTGGGCGATGTGGTCGCGCAACACCCGGATCTCTTCCTTGAGGACTTCGCGGGCCTGCTCGGCGGTCTGAGAGGCCTGTTGCGCCCCACGGAGCTCATCCAGCTGCGCCGCGGCGGCGGCATCGAACTCACCGATGCGCCGGTCACGTTCCGCAAGAACCTGTTCGAGTTGCTGAATCCTACGGCGATGGGCCGCTTCTCGATCGCTCAGTTCGACCTCTAGCAGATGCACGCGATCTTGTGCCGATTCTAGTTTTTCCATGCGGGCTCGGACTTGGTCCCGGTCGGCCAGGCCCTCGTTGAGTTGCGTGACATGGTCGCGCAACACCCGGATTTCCTCCTTGAGGACTTCACGGGCCTGTTGGGCCCCGCGAAGGTCATCCCCTTGAGTGGCGATGATCGCATTGAGCTCGCTTGCATGTTGACGTGCCGCCACGCCTTCAGCCTCCAGGTCGGCCACTCGTCTTGACCGTAGAGCCAGTTCTGCTTCGAGCGCCTTCAATTGTTCGCCACGAGCAGTCAACTCCCGTTGGGCTGAAGAGAACTGGGTCTCGGACGACATGACTTTCTGTTCGAGCACCTGCATCGCTGCAGTCTTCACCTTCAAGTCATGAGACGTCGTCTCGAGCAGCCGTTCCTTGGCCCGCAAGAGATTGGCCAGCTCTTGGTATTGTTGTTCCAGAGAATCCTTGGACGGAGGCTGCAGCCACCTGCTCATTTTGCTCATGATGTTAACATCCTTGCATCACACGTTTTTACGGCATCTCATTGAAGGTTTGGTTGACATTTTTGCGAAGAACATGCCGAACCAGAACCGGTCACAGTCAACGAAGTCGTGAGTTCGAGGTGAAGGGGCACAATGATGGGGATGCAGGTCCCGACGTGGGGCATCAATACCACCATACCGCCCGTGAGAATACCCGCATGCCTCATGAGCTCAGTCCGCTGTAGATGGTTACGGCGACTGGGGTGCGAAGTGACCGTACCACACTTGATGAGGCATGTACTAGGGTGAAATTTGGCCAGCCGAGCGGTGAAGTAGAGAATATATTGACTATCTTTACGACTCGATGAGGAACTTGGCCGATGCCCTCCGTCCAATATCTTTTCTACAGAAGTACGACCAACCTGGGGAATCTCCCTGTCTTATCCCCAAGGGAGGAGCGATATCCTTCTCGTATGGTTATACCGACTGCGATTCCATCTGAAAAAGAGCTGGATAAACTTCCGATGCGATGGTGGGCGATGACGCTCCGGGGATTGCTTGGTATTCTCCTCGGTGTCGTCGCGTTCTTCATGCCGCTTTCCACCTTGCTGGCGCTCGTCTATCTGTTCGGCGCCTATGCCTTTTTGGACGGACTCTTCAACCTCGTAGCCGCATGGCGGCAAACGACCCGGCAAAAACCATGGTGGGCGCTGTTGCTGTCGGGCATCGCTGGAATCGGTGCGGCTATCATCAGCTTTGTATGGCCCGGCATCACGGCGCTCGCATTAGTCTACGTGGTGTCGGCTTGGGCGCTCATCACGGGGGGATTAGAGGTCGCGGCTGCGGTAAAGCTGCGTAAAGAAATCGAGGGTGAATGGCTGTTAGCCCTTTCAGGCATCCTGTCCATAGTCCTGGGCTTTCTTCTCGCATTTTTTCCTGATGCCGGTACCATCGGATTAGTCTGGTATCTCGGGACCTATGCGATGGTATTCGGCGGCTTCATGATTGCTTTGAGTTTGCGCCTGCGGACCCGTCAGAATCGGGATCGTCCATCCTCTGCCCAGATGGCCGCATAAGCGCCACTCGTTCAACGTCGAATTTTCTTACTGACATGACGTACGATTCGGCGTAAGCCGTGGCATGGGGAAAGAACTAAGCGCCGGGATTCTGCTTTATCGAATACGGCACAAGACTATCCACGTCCTGCTGGTTCATCCCGGTGGTCCCTTCTGGGCGAAGAAAGATGATGGAGCCTGGTCGATTCCGAAAGGCGAGTATGATGAAGGGACCGATGCGCTGGAGGCTGCCAAGCGAGAATTTCATGAAGAAACCGGTTTTGGAATTTCCGGTGAGACAGTTCCCCTGAGCCCCTTGCGTCAACCGAGTGGAAAAGTCATTTCCGCTTGGGCCGTTGAGGGGGAAGTCGATGCACGATCAATTCGGAGCAACAGTTTTCGGATGGAATGGCCACCGAAGTCAGGTATGCATCAAGAATTCCGTGAGGTTGACCGCGCTGATTGGTTCGATCTCCCCACTGCCCATCGAAAGATCCTTCCGGGCCAGAGACCCTTTCTCATTCAGCTCGAAGACCTTGTCCAAAAATGAATCGATTGAGCGTAGAAGTTCGACGGTCCAGAGATTCTGGTGCAGGCTCTTCGCATTTTCCAGCTGACGATCACGCCTCGGATATTCCCTAGCTCTGTTCACCCCATCACCTACACATAATGGCACGTCGCTGATACGGAGATCCGTAGGAGCGATCTATTCGCTACTTGGTATCGGTTCAATATCAATGTATGGAGGGTATTATGAAACGTACGGGATCGGCGATATGGCAAGGTGATCTCAAGAGCGGTAAAGGCACGGTGTCGACTGAGAGCGGTGTCCTATCCCAAACTCCCTATTCGTTTTCGACGAGATTCGAGAACGGCAAAGGAACGAATCCCGAAGAACTGATCGCTGCCGCCCATGCCGGCTGTTTCACCATGGCGCTCTCGGTCCAGTTGGGAGAAGCCGGCCTGAAACCAGAGAAGCTCCACACGACGGCCACCGTCACCTTCGATAAGGTGGAGGCCGGGTGGACCGTGACCACCATTCTCTTGGACGTCAGAGGCAAGGTGCCCAACGCCGATGAGGCGGCGTGGAACAAAGCGACCGAAGCGGCGAAGACCGGTTGTCCGATCTCTCGACTCTTGAACGCGACGATCACGATGGATGCCAAGCTCGAACGCTGATCATGATGATTGTTCGTTCCGATCCCGATGTCCTGGCGTTCCTTTTCGATCTGGATGGAACACTGGTGGACAGCGTGTATCAACATGTATTGGCCTGGAGGGAGGCGACACAGGCGGCGGATATCGAGCTGCCCGTCTGGCGCATTCATCGCCAGATCGGCATGAGCGGCGGCTTGATGCTTTCCGCACTGTTGCGTGAGGCCGGCCGACCGCTGTCCGAAACAGAAGCCAGGCACATCCAGCACGTTCACCGTGATGCTTATGCCAGGCAGGCACCCTCCCTGCGAGTCTTACCCGGCACGCACGATCTTCTGGCTACATTGGCACGTCACGGCATTCCGTATGCCATCGCGACGAGTGGGCGCCTGGAGAATGCCCGCCACGCGCTTACTCTTTTGAAACTCCATTCTGATGTGCCGATTGTCACGCGGGACGATGTCCGGTTCGCCAAACCTGACCCCGACCTCTTTTTAGAGGCAGGGAAACGGTTGAAAGTGCCGATGAGTCGTTGTGTGATCGTGGGCGACAGCGTATGGGATTTGTTGGCGGCTCGTCGTGCCTCTGCTCTTTCGATCGGCCTCTTATCGGGCGGCTATGGACAAGAGGAATTGGAACGGGCGGGCGCCTACCGCGTGTACCACGATCCGGCGGACCTACTGAGACATCTCGATGAAGTCGGTCTACGGTTGGCCTCTGTCTGATGGATAACATGGGTAATAAAAGAAGACCGAGATTAGCGCTGGCGGCATGGCACGACGAGAAGTGCTGAAAGTCCGTTACGGTATAACGTTATGACAGAAAGTATGCCAGGTCCATCGCGACTTAAGGACAAAGTTGCGATTATCACGGGCAGCAGTAGCGGAATCGGTAAGGCCATCGCCCTTCGGTTCGGCCAGGAAGGGGCGAAGGTGATCGTTGCCGCTCGACGAATGGCGTTCTGTCGGCAGACAGTTGAACAGATACGGCAACATGGCGGAGAAGCCTTGGCTATGCAAACCAATGTGGCCGACGAGCAGCAGGTAGAACGGCTGATCTCGCAGACGGTAGCCCACTATGGCCGGATCGATATTCTCGTCAACAACGCCGGTATCGGCGGAGGAGGGCGTCTAGCTGAGACGAGTACGCAGGCATTCGATGATGTGATGAACATCAACTTGCGCGGCACGTTCTTTTGCTGCCGGGCTGGCTTCCGACAGATGAAACGGCAGGGCGGCGGTGTGATCATCAACATGTCGAGCGTGGCCGGGTTGCAAGCTTGGGCGGGCACCGGAACCTACAGTGCATCGAAACACGGCATTATGGCGCTGACCGAATCATTGGCTGACGAAGGTCGTCACCATCACATCAAGGTCAGCGCCATTTGTCCAGCGGCAGTGGCGGACGAGTTGGTGGATGCCTCTCCGGCAGACATCGAGCGCAGTGAAAAGATCGATCCATTCGATGTGGCGGAGGCAGCAGTGTATCTCTCAACACTTGGAAAATACGCCGTGGTGCATCGCATCGTCATTGACCGGCTGGGCGCGGATTGGTGAAGTGGGTGGGTGAAGACAACATGCGTTGGGAATCGTTTCCGATATAGCCGAGCACCGATCACCCGTCACCCGCAGCGACCATCCACCGGAGTGGCCTGTTCTTGACGGAGAAAGGAAGGGATGTAGATTCCGTGCTCAAAGCTCTGAAACAGTGGAGAGAACGATACGGGTAGGAGGACGTAAGTATGGGCCCACCCTCATGCGGTGAGCCCGTCAGTAGACAGGACGGTACGAATTTTCCCTCCAGAAGACATTAGAGGTATACCTTCTGGACGTCATCCTTGCGTCTTCTTAAATTTGTTCCGATTCGGGTTCGCTCCCGCTCGTAGCCTACGGCGGTGAAGTACAAAGCGCGGTCGAAGAATTGGTTGAGCAGATGCATCAGCTCCAACTCCCCGTGCAGTTCGATGGCGCTATCGGATAAGCCTTCCCGTTGGACGAAGGCGCACATGTGCTCCTTCGTAGCGGTGATGGCCCAGAGAAAGTGGCTGTACGCCACACCTTGCGTCGCGCGGCGCGCGCCAAGCTCCGTGTAACGCTGCTCGACTTCCGCTTCGGTCATGTCCATCAGCCAGTTATTCAGATTCTGGTAGATCTCGCGGGTACGGGCGCGGAGTTCATCTGGTGGGACTTTACGGAGGTCGCTACAACGTGGAGAGTTCCACACTTTCTCGCTGAGTTCTCGAGCAAGCTGTTCGGAATTTTTCTCGATCAGTTTCACCAATCGACCAGCCAGCATAGCGCACCTCCATAGTGAATGGTTATGTAGGGGAATGCATGGGGACTCCTCACCGCATCGCCGAGGAAACATTACTCGAATGGCAGCGCCAACGTCAATGACACGTTGGTTGGGACCGGCTGATGCCTCTGACTCATAGCGATGGACAAAAACAGGCCGAGCGAAGAAACCGCCAATCTGACTGCCTCGGCCGCCACCGATGGATTGACTTCAAGTCTCTCCCTGATGAGGCGGTCAGTAAGATGTCGCCTTGAACTTACCCGACTCATTTTGTTATCCTTCGCTCGCCTTTCGTGGTCGACGGAATTCTTCCACCTCACATACGATTCTAAGGAGTACTCACATGGCCGGCATCAAGCGGGCGTTGATCAGTGTTTCAGATAAGACCGGAATCATCGAAATGGCGAAGGGGCTGGAAGCGCTGGGCGCGGAAATTTTGTCCACGGGAGGAACGGCGAAAGCGCTTCGCGACGCCGGCGTGAACGTTACGGATGTCGCGGCCTATACCGGGTCGCCGGAGATTCTGGATGGTCGTGTAAAAACGCTCCACCCCAAGATCCACGGCGGCTTGCTGGGCCGGCGTTCGCTGCCGGCGCATGTCGCACAGATGACGCAACATGGAATCGGTCCGATCGATGTCGTCGTCGTCAATCTCTACCCCTTTGAAGCCACGATCGCGAAGCCTGATTGCCGCTTCGAGGACGCCATTGAAAATATCGATATCGGCGGCCCGTCCATGCTGCGCTCCGCCGCGAAGAATCATGACGATGTCTTGGTGGTGGTCGATCCGGCCGATTATGCCAGAGTGCTGGAGGCTGTGAAAACCAACATGACCACGCCGGCGCTGCGCCGCGAACTGGCGATGAAAGTGTTCCAGCATACGGCGCGCTACGATGCACTGATCGCCAGCTACCTGGAAAAGCACGCGCGAGGCGGGGAAGTCAAGTTCCCGAAGGTATTGTCCCTGCAATTTGAGTTGGCGGAGACGCTCCGCTACGGAGAAAACCCTCATCAGCAAGGTGCTTTCTACCGGGAGTTGGACAGTAAAGAGCCATCGGTTTCTCGCGGCAAGATCCTGCATGGCAAGGCGATGTCCTACAACAACTTTCTCGATGCGAATTCCGCTCTCGAGTTGGTGAAGGAATATGAGGAGACGGCCGTCGCGATCATCAAACATAACAATCCCTGCGGGGCGGCGCTCGGAGCGACACCGGTGGAGGCCTATGTCAAGGCGAGAGAGACCGATCCCGTATCAGCGTTCGGCGGAGTGATCGCCTTCAACCGGCCGGTGGATTTGGCGGCCGCCAAGGAAATCACGTCCACGTTCGTCGAAGTGGTCATCGCTCCGGGATTCGCGGAAGACGCATTAGCCGAGTTGAAGCGGAAGAAGGATTTACGGTTATTGGACGTGGGAGCGTTGACGAAGGTGAAGCAGGACGGGCTCGATCTGAAGAAACTCGTGGGAGGTCTCATCGTACAGGATCGCGATCTCGGTGTCTTGGCGGACCTTCGCGCACTGACCGTGCCGACAATCCGTAAACCGACGAATGATGAATACGCCGCTTGTGCCTTCGCATGGAAGGTCTGCAAGCATGTGAAGTCCAACGCCATCATCTATGCGATGCCGGGCCAGACCGTCGGCATCGGGGCGGGACAGATGAGCCGAGTGGACTCCGTCAAATTGGCGGCCATGAAGGCGCAAATGCCGGTCAAGGGGTGCGTCATGGCTTCGGACGCGTTCTTCCCGTTCCGCGACGGCCTCGATGCTGCAGCCGAGGTCGGCATCACAGCCGTCATTCAACCGGGGGGATCGATCCGCGATGCGGAAGTCGTCAAGGCCGCGGATGAACATGGGATGGCGATGATTCTGACAGGCATGCGGCATTTTAGGCACTGAGCCCGAGTGGAGGTTCAGGCCAAAAGCAGCGCATCAAGATGTGTCGCTTATCTCAGCCTCAACCTTAGCCTCGGTCTGACATCGCCGGACCAGTGTACGTTCCCGCCGTCTAGGCCCATCAAGGAAAGGTCTATACGTGAACATCCTCGTTGTCGGCAGTGGAGGGCGTGAGCATGCGATGGTGTGGAAGCTCGCGCAGAGTCCTCGCAAACCAGTCCTCTATTGTGCCCCAGGCAATGCGGGGATTGCGTCATCGGCGACATGTATCCCCATCAAATCGGACGACATTGTCAGCCTGAAAGACTTCGCGCTCCAACAAAAGATCGATGTGACGATAATCGGACCTGAAGCGCCTCTTGCGGCGGGTCTTGTTGACGAATTCCGCAAGGCACGGCTCAGGACGTTTGGACCGACCCGGAACGCCGCCCGCCTGGAAGCCAGCAAGATCTTCTCCAAGGAGATCATGGCACAAGCGAAGGTTCGGACGGCTCACGCCAAGAGTTTCGAAAAAACTTCTGATGCACTGGCCTATGCCGAAGGCCATGCATTGCCGGTTGTGATCAAAGCGGACGGGCTGGCTCAAGGAAAGGGCGTCATCATCGCGACCACTCGCGAGCAGGCAAGGCAAGCTGTCGTGGATTCGATGGAAAAGGCGGTGTTCGGCCAAGCCGGCAAACAGGTGCTGATCGAAGAATTTCTCGATGGAGAAGAGCTGACGATCATGGCATTTACCGACGGCAATACCGTGGTACCGATGCCGCCGGCGCAAGATCATAAGCGGGTTGGCGATGGTGACACAGGTTTAAATACCGGCGGGATGGGAGCCTACTGCCCGGCACCGCTAGGGACCGTGGAGATCCAGGAGCGAGTCCGTCATGAAATCTTGCAGCCGATGGTGGATGCCATGGCACGGCTCGGCTCGCCGTTTCAAGGTGTCCTTTACGCAGGACTCATGGTCGTGAAGGGGACGCCCTACGTGCTCGAATTCAACGCTCGTATGGGCGATCCCGAGACACAAGTTGTGCTGCCCTTGCTCAAGACCGATTTCCTCGATGTCATTGACGCCGTCGTCGATCATCGGCTTGACCACCTCACAGTTGAATGGCATCAGGACGCCGCAGTTTGTGTCGTGATGGCCTCAGGGGGTTATCCTGGACCTTACCAGTCTGGGATGGTAATTTCAGGACTCCCCACAGATGGGACAACGTCACCCTTTCCCGTCGTCTTTCATGCAGGTACCGGCCGGCAAGGCAAGGATATCGTGACAGCGGGAGGCCGCGTCCTCGGTGTTCTCGGTCGAGGACACACGTTATCCGAGGCACAACGCGAGGCCTATCGAGTCGCGAAGGCAATCTCTTTTGAGGGATGCCACTTCCGGACCGACATCGCACATCGGGCACTCAAGGCATAATCTGAGATACATCCACAATCGCATCGGGAAGACTCGCCCACGCAAAGGGCGTGCTTTCCTCCATCGCACCGCCTAGATCCAAACAGCCAGGGCCGATCTTTTTCGTAGCCAATTCATCGGATCTGTTAGAATACCTTATCTCAATAGGGTGCGAACAAAAGACCGGCGACGCGCAACCTCTACACCGAACATACGATGGGGAATTGATCGAACCGATGGAAGGAGAGGGCCATGACAAGCCACTCGATGCGGTTACTCGGTACTGTAATCGCCTTTAGCTTCCCACTGGCCCTTGTGGGATGTGATTATTGGCCTCCCGCCTTGCAGGCTGAGATCGAACAATTGCGATCCGACATACAAACCCTGACGATCGAGAAGGCTCAGCTCCAAGCTCAAGTCATCGATTTAACCAGGGCCAAACTAGATGTGCAGGGGCAAATCGATGAACTTACCCGCCTCAACCGGGAAAAAACGGGGATGATCACTAGCCTCCAAAATCAGTTGGACACAGCCCGAGCCAGGGCGTTGAAGGCGATGGGTTCGAACGCATCGCCGCATAAAACAAAGACGAAGCCGACTGTGAAGACCGCGGGAAAACCATCCGCCAAGAGCGGCGCCAGAGCGTCGGTTCCCAAGGCAGTCGGTGTTCGATAAGCAGGCTATGAAGAGGAGGAGGTCGTCGAACTGGATGAGGCGGGTGACGAACTGGTGGAGGCTGCTGGTGTCGCAGGAGCAGTCGAAGATGCCGCAGGCGCTGCGGAAGTTGATTCCTTCTTCTCTTCCGCCTTCGTCGGGCTGCTTTCGCTTCCGGCCGCCGACGGCGGTTTGAGTTTATCGGAATAATCGGTTACGTACCAACCACTCCCTTTAAACATGATCCCCGGCGATGAAATCAGCCGCCTGACCGCCTTCCCGCACCTTTCGCAGGTCGAAAGTGGATCATCCTTGATGCTCTGCTTGACTTCAAAACGATACGAGCAGCTGTCGCACTGATATTCGTAAATCGGCACCGTATTCCTCCCTTCTATCGTTACATACGGCTCGCTGAGTGAGTCCTCCGTTACACCAATTTCGCAAACGCTTGCTGAAGTCGCTCAAGCCCACGAGTGATGTTCACCATACTGGTGGCGTAGGACAGCCGGAGATGCTCCGAGCTTCCAAAGGGTTCACCTGGAACGACTGCAATTCTCGCTTCGTTCAAGAGATACTGGGCAAGATCGTTCGGAGTCTTTATCACCCCGGAAGGCCCGCGTTTCCCCAACAAGCCTTTGATATTCGGAAAGGCGTAGAAGGCCCCACTTGGCATTCGGCATGACACACCGGGAATCTTGTTCAATCCCTCGACGATGGTGGTCCGGCGGCGGGAAAACTCGTCCACCATCTTGCGAGTGAAGGGTTCACCCAGGCGTAACGCGGCAAGGGCAGCCTTCTGCGAGATCGAGCATGGATTCGACGTGCTTTGGCTTTGGATATTGGCCATAGCAGTAATGAGGTCCTTCGGACCGGCCGCGTACCCAATTCGCCATCCGGTCATGGCATAAGACTTTGAAACTCCATTGATAATGACGGTTCGCGCAGCGATCTCCGATCCCAATGAAGCAATACTGAGATGCCTCGCCCCATCGTACAACACCTTTTCATAAATCTCATCCGAAACGACCAAGAGGTCGTGTCGGACCGCAACCGCGGCAATCTGTTCCAGCGCCACGCGATCGTAGGTTGCACCAGTCGGGTTGCACGGACTATTCACAATGATGGCTTTGGTTCTCGGCGTAATGAGTCGTTCCAACTCTGATGTATGGACTGTGTAACCGTCCTCCTCCTTGGTTGGTAGCAGCACCGGTTTCGCATCATTGAGAAGCGCCTGATCCGAGTAAGAGACCCAATAGGGAATCGGAATGATAATCTCATCACCGACTTCAAGAAAAGCTTCTGCTAAATTGTAGAGCGAGTGTTTCGCTCCGCAGGAGACCAGGACTTGAGACTTCTCATACCGAATCCCGAGTTCAGACTGGAGTTTGTCGGCAATGGCTCCTCGTAACTCATCGATTCCGGACGAAGGCGTGTACTTTGTAAACCCCTCACGTATTGCCGCTTCCGCCGCAGCTTTGACCGGTTCCGGTGTATCAAAGTCCGGTTCGCCCGTTGAAAAATCTACTACATCAATCCCTTGTGCGACCATGGCCTTGGCTGTAGCGGCCATTGCGAGGGTGGGGGAGGGAGCAATACGGCTAACCCGGGCGGCCAGTTTCATGATTTGAGACTCCGAACACGCTCTTGTAAACGGCGTGCTACTTCAGGATGAAGGAACCCCGTCAAATTTCCACCGTGTTGGGCCACGTCTTTGATGATCGTCGAGGACAGATATGAGTACTCTTCGCTAGGCATCAAAAAAACAGTTTCCACCGTCTTCGCTAACTTTCGATTGACAAGCGCCATCTGAAACTCATGTTCAAAATCAGAAATAGCGCGCAAGCCTCTGATAATCGCATGGGCTCCTGATCTCTCGACATAGTCGACCAACAATCCATCAAACGAAGTCACCTCCACTTGACCGACGTCCTTCATGACCAGCTGTACCATATCAAGTCGCTCTGCCAAATTGAAGAGTGGGTGTTTGGAAGGATTTGGAGCGACGGCCACGACCACCTTATCAAATACGCGCAGGCTGCGCGTAATGATGTCAGTATGGCCGTGCGTAATAGGATCAAAGGTGCCTGGACAGATACCGATTTTCATGCCTGTGCTGCGTCGGAACGGAAGTAGAGGGATAAAGCGGTATCGCCATAGCGATACCGCCGTAAGAATCGAGTGCATCCCATCGACATCGGCAAAACAGCCTTTGTCGCATGTTCGATGACCAGCCACGAGTCCGACGCAAACAACTCATCGCTCCGTAGTTCAGCGAGCAATGCCGGAAACTCCGGCGCCTCGGCATAGGGCGGATCAGCAAAGATGATGTCATAGGGACCATTCCATTGATCAGAATGGTTCAGAAACTGTTGGACGGTCCGACCTGATACAACTATTTCATCACCGAGATGGCAGAGCGCCAGGTTTTGCTGCAGCAACGTCAATGCTTGTCGGTTCGACTCCACGAAGGTCACGTGCCTGGCTCCACGACTTATGGCTTCAATCCCCACCGCTCCAGTCCCTGCATACAGGTCCAAAAATCGGCTATTTGCCAGGCGATGGCCAAGAATTGAGAACAGCGCTTCACGAACCCGATCAGAGGTTGGGCGAAGAGCAAGCTTATTTGGCCCGTAGAGTCGGCGACCACGGTGGATACCGGCGATCACACGCATACCAGACAACATCGACTAGGTGCGGAACTCTAACATAGCGTTTTTGAAGGGGTCAAGAAATGTAAAGGAAAAGGGGAACGGTAGGCCAAGTAAAATTTAAACTGCGGAAGGAGCTTTGGCGCTCCTCATTTTGACCGTCTTGCAGCGGAAGATTATAATACTCTTGTCTCTTCTTGTACGTTCGGCTAGACACCCTCACCTTAGGATCCGACAGGGACCTCATGAGAAGGTCAGGGCTCCTTGTCTGACGATGATGATTTTACCGAGCCGTGACGGTTTGAGATTCACGGGCAGCCAGGCTCTTTCTGCGGTTGTTAGAGATGGTGCGGTCAATGATGGCACCGCAATTGATGCATTTCCATGCATAAAACACGAGAAAGAAATCTGAAAACCGTTCCAACATCATCATCCCCTTGCACTTCGGACATTCCATTGATCCCTCCCAAGGTGGCTACGTTCACAGCTGTTGACAATGTCAAGCAAAAGCTGCACCAATTTGTCATAGTCCAGCATTTCAATGGGTTATGAATTACGTATTTGCCTTAGGCTGGTAATTTCTTCTTGTTCGTCAGTACAAAAGAGTCCGGGCCGTCAATTTTTTGTCACGCCAAGGATGTTTCATGATAAGCAAAGGGCGGCAAAAAGGCATCGTATCCTGGCCAAAGACGGAACGCCCCCGTGAACGTCTCCTTGCTAAAGGATCGGAGGCCTTATCCGATGCCCACCTTCTCGCCATTTTGTTAAGAACCGGCCGGCGGGATTCCTCCGCCGTGCAGGTGGCTATCGAACTCCTCGATCTGGTAGGTGGACTGGGAGGACTGGCGGCATGCGGTATTGAGGAACTCTGCGCCATCCCGGGCGTCGGCCCGGCCAAAGCGGCTCAACTCAAGGCGGCGTTGGCGATAGGAAGACGGTCTCTCGCTGTCCCAATGTCCACTGGAACGCGTATTTCATCGAGTGCGCAACTGTTCAAACATTTTCACCCTGCGCTCCGTGATGTGAAACATGAACTCTTCAAGGTCGTGTTGTTGGACGCCAAAAATACAGTGATCAAAGAGATCACGGTTTCGGAAGGAAGCCTCACGCTCAGCATCGTGCATCCACGCGAAGTCTTCTCGCTCGCTGTTCGTGAATCAGCAGCCGCCGTCATCTTCCTGCACAATCATCCCAGCGGAGATCCGACACCAAGCCCGGAGGATCGGCGACTGACCGATCGACTCGTGACTGCCGGTAATCTGCTGGGAATTCGCGTATTGGACCACGTGATCATTGGAGACGGTCGGTACGTCAGCTTTGCCGACGAAGGATGGCTGATAGGGCAGCGAAATGAATCCGGCGACTCCTAAGGTGATATTGACCAGAAACACCGGCATGAGAAATATGAGGAAACGAATGGCGTAAACCCCATATCCTATAAGGAGGGTAGACCATGGAAACAACCCCCCGTGTGGAACCCGTCAGAAACGTGGCGATCGTATCCAGCGCCGGTACGGGCAAGACCTCGCTCAGTGAGGCCTTGCTGTACGTCGGCGGAGCCGTTCCCATGCTCGGTTCCGTGACACAGGGTACCACCGTTTCTGATTTTGAACCGGAAGAACTTCGTCATCGCACGTCGACCAGTACCAGCCTCCTTCAATTCACGTGGAATCATGCCAACATCACTCTGATCGACACTCCCGGTGCCCTTGATCTTCTCGGCGAACCGCTCGCCGCATTACAGGCCGTCGATGCGGTCATCCTTCTACTGAGCGGAAATATGGGGGTGAGGACGGAGCTGGCGCGGCTGTGGGCGAGGATCAAAGAGCTGGACCTTCCGTGTCTCCTGTTCGTCAATGGACTTGATAAGGAAGGCGCATTGTTCGAGAACGCGCTGGAGACTTGCCGCAAGCAGCTTGGCTGTACTCCAATACCAATGACGGTGCCTCTCCACCCTGGGGTGGGTTTGGACGGCGTGGTGGATGTGCGGCATGAGAAGCTTGTGCGATCCGGGCAGAGTTCTGCGAAAGTCGAACACGCCCCTATTTCAAACGACCTGGAAAGCATTCTCAGTGGAACGCGCAAGCAACTCGTGGAGGCGGTCGCCGAAAGTAGGGAAGCCTTGTTGGAGACCTACTTACGTCAAGGAGACTTGAGCCAAGAAGACCTTCTGGAAGGACTTCGACACGTTATCCAGACAAGACAATTTCTCCCTGTGTATGGTGGATCCGCCACGCAAAACGTCGGAGTGTGGTCCCTATTGGACGCCATCGTTACGTTGCTACCGTCACCCTCCGAGCGTGGCGTGACCCATCCATGGCACGGTATCCATCCGGACACTCACGAAGGGTGTGAACGGAAGGGGAGTGCGCAGGAACCGTTTTCGGCCTACGTCTTCAAGACTATCATCGACCCCTTCGTCGGTCGGCTATCCTATTGCCGTGTGTTGTCGGGAACGGTCCATGCCGATGCCACGGTGCTAAATGCCTCAAAACAGGTGCGGGAAAAGCTCGGCCATTTTTACACGGTCTTGGGCAAACGTCATGTGGCCATCGACTCCGCAAAAGGAGGGGACATCGTGGCGATCGGGAAACTTAAGGACACGCATACCGGTGACACGCTCTGTCAGGAGACTGCCCCCATCTGCTATCCCATGCTGAGCCTATCAAAACCGATCCTGTCATTCGCGATCGAGGCCAAGTCTAAGGCGGATATCGATAAAATAAGCCTGGGCCTTCACAAGCTCATCGAAGAAGACCCAACCTTGGAGTTCGCACGCAACGCCGAAACCAAAGAGATGGTGCTCAGCGGTATGGGACAATTCCATATCGATTTAGCCCTCGAGAAACTCCATCGAAAGTTCGGAGCTGATGTCACGCTTCACACCCCGAAGGTCCCGTACCGAGAAACGCTCAAGGCAAAAACTCAGGCACAGGGCAAGTATAAGAAACAAACCGGCGGCCATGGGCAATACGGTGATTGCTGGCTTGAAGTGGCGCCCCTTCCCCGCGGCAAAGGCTACGTGTTTGAGAATCGCGTGGTCGGAGGAGCGATTCCGAGAAATTTCATCCCCGCCGTGGAAAAAGGAGTCATTGAAGCCATGCATGAAGGACCGTTGGGCGGGTTTCCAGTCGTCGATGTGCAGGTGGCCGTCTATGACGGATCCTATCATGTGGTCGATTCGTCGGAGATGTCGTTCAAAATCGCGGGATCGATGGCGTTCAAGAAGGCTATGGAAACCGCACATCCAGTGTTACTTGAGCCTGTGATGACGGTTGAAATCGACACGCCGACCGAAACGGTTGGAGCGGTCATGGGAGACTTGAACGCCCGACGGGGTCGAATCATAGCCGTCAACGCGCAGGACCATGCCGAACAGATCAAAGCGCTGGTTCCGCTGGCCGAGCTGCTTCGATATGCGACAGCCCTCAACGCCATGACCGGAGGACGTGGCAGCTATGTCATGGAGTTCGCCCAGTACGATGAGGTGCCGAAAGAACTGGCTGCCAGGGTCGTCGAGCGGCACAAGGCGGAAGGACAAGCCGCCACAACCCACTGAGACGGTCAGTCGGAGGCTTTGAGCACGACATAAAATGCTCTGTTTTCCCGCAGCACGCGGAGCAAAAGGGTATCTCCGCGCCTTGATCGCGTGATGGCGGCGGTAAATTCTCCTACAGAAGACACTTCTTTCCGGTTAACCTCCTTGATGAGATCGCCTTCCCGAAGGCCCTCCGTGTGAGCCAAACTGTTGGGCTCAACCTTCGCGATCAGCACGCCTTTCGACTCACGAAGCTTGAACCGCTCCGCTAAGGTAGGGGTCACGTCTTGGACATCAAGACCAAGTTTGACGTCGAACTTCTCCTCCGGTCGAGGGAACGATGCACTGACGGCCGCCTCGCGACGCTCTGTAAGCGGCACATCGATCGTCAGGTGTTTCAGATCCCGGACGACCTCAATCTTCGAGGCCACACCGGGAGGACTCGTCGCAATCAAACGAGACAACTTACTCGGTGAATCGACGACGGCGCCATCGATACGGACGATGACGTCCCCCGGCTTGATTCCCGCCAAGGCCGCGGGATCTGTCTCGAAGACTTCATTCACGAGAACCCCTTCCCCTTCAGCCACCCCGAATTTTTTCGCTAACTCGGTCGTCAACGGTTGAATTCCCACACCGAGCCAGCCTCGCACAACTTTGCCCTTGGCCAATAACTGTTCGATGACCTGCTTGGCCATGTTTGAGGGAATGGCGAAACCGATGCCTTGTGCAAAATTGATGATCGCCGTATTGATCCCGATCACTTCACCTCGGAGATTAAATAGCGGTCCCCCGGAATTGCCCGGGTTGATCGAGGCATCGGTCTGAATGAAGTTCTCGTACCGAGAGAGATTGATGTTCTCGCGACCAATGCCACTGACCACACCGAGCGTGACGGTCCGATCTAGTCCGAACGGATTGCCAACGGCCAATACCCATTGGCCGACCTTGACGCCGGCTGAGTCGCCGAACCGGGCGCTGGGCAGGGGATGATCCGTGGTCACTTTGAGCACCGCTAAATCGGTGTCCGGATCCTTGCCGATTACATGCGCGATCAGCTTGGTCTTGTCGGAGAACCGCACTTCGATTTCCGTCGCATCACCGATCACATGGTTGTTCGTGACGATATGGCCTTCTTCATCCACGATCAGCCCCGAGCCGGAACCTGACGCATTTGGCGCGCGGTCGCCGCCCCCTTCCCGTAATCGCCCGGCGCTGGTGATGGGGAAAAGATTGACGACAGAAGGTTTGGCCTGCTCAGCGAGTTCGGTAATCACGGTTTGGATCTCTTCCAGCATGCGAATGCCGGGCGAGTCGGCCGAGACAGCCCCGGACAAACTGCTGTCGGCAAACGAGACAACAAAGAAAGAGAATGTGGTGAGCGCGCTCGAAAGAACACGGACTAAAGCGGATCTCGGAGCTAACATCGAATCTTATTGTATCCGATCTCGGTCGGTGTGCCTACTCTCCGGCGCAGGCTTCGCCAAAGCGGTGAGAGGACGTTGGCCTGTAAACCATGCCACAAATTGGTTGAGCTCCGCTTGAGTACCGATCAAGACGACGATATCGTCGGGCCGGAACACAAGATCGTTGGTTGGAGCCAATAGAAATGGACCTCGCAAGACCGTGGCGACGTAGACGGAAGTCCGCTGCGGGAGCGCACTGAGTGCCTGCCCGACAGCGGCAGCACCACGAACGACGGTCAACCGTTCGATTCCGCCGGAACGAAGCGCCAAGTCATGTTGGAGGGAGAGCAGATCTTGATGAACCGCCTCAGTTTTGAGCCCACGAATTTCAGCCTCAACTCCAGTCAATGCTTGTTTCAAGTCCTGAATACGAGCGAGGGCTCTGTTCAACGTGTCGTCGATGACACCCACGACGGAATCGGATGGGTTTGGATATCGTAGTCGATCAGAGATCTGCGCGACGATCTGCTCGCCAACCGTGGCCGTGATATCGTCGATACGTTGGAGCAGGGTCGACGCCTGCCAATGCAGGCGAATAACCTGAACCTTTCGATTAACCAGCTCCGCAATAGCCAGAATGGTCTCGTAGAACGCATGTCCGGTAAGCGAGAGTTCTTTATGGATGCGGCCAAGCAGCTCGAGCGTTATAGTCTGATAAGACATATTATGTAAACTTTCATTGCTTGCTTCATCGGCTTAGGTTCAGCCTCGCCGCCGATTGCCTGCTGTCTCATTCATAGCCTATTACCCTGCCCTGGTCAAACATCACGCGGAACTTGAAGTGCGTAGGATCCATTGTCTCACTCCATCCACCACTTAACTCAATCCGTTTGTCTGACGCTCTCCACCTTGCCGCAGTGCCGATGAATCGGTCGGCGCTTCTATTCAGCAGGTGGCCCGACAAATAAAGTCAGTTTGCAATCATCTTGACACACTCGTATGATCGGAACTCGGAACTGAACAATGAATTGTACGAGATGTAAAACCAAAGCCGTGTTTAAGTTGCCGCGTCATAATGCGGCGTTCTGCAAGGGCTGCTTTAACAACTTTATTCATGATCAAGTGATTAAAGCGATTAAATCGCTGAGGATGCTTGAAAAAGATGACCGGATCCTCGTCGCAGTCTCCGGCGGAAAGGACAGTCTGGCGCTTTGGGACATTCTCTTGAAGCTCGGCTACAAGGCTGATGCGCTCTACGTCAACCTCGGCATCGCCGGGTATTCGGATCGCTCGCAAGAAAAGGTTCGCCGCTATGCGATGAACGTTGCGTCACCGCTTGGCGCGACACTGCACACCCACACAGTCGAACAGGAAGAAGGCGCCGGCATCAAAGAATTGTCGTTGATCGTCCATCGCCCGACGTGCAGTACATGTGGAACGCTCAAACGCTACCAGTTTAACCGCATCGCGATCGAGCAGGACTACGATGTGATGGCGACCGGCCATAACCTCGACGATGAAGCGGCTCGCCTCCTTGGCAACGTACTGCATTGGCAAGAAGACTATCTCGACAAGCAGAGCCCAAATCTCCCTGCTTCAGTGGAAGGCTTCGCCAAGAAAGTAAAACCACTCTATCGACTGACGGAGCGGGAACTCGCGGCATACTGCGTACTGAACAAGATCGAATACATCGTGGACGAATGCCCCATGGCTCAGGGTGCCCGCACGCTGCTCTACAAGGAAGTCCTGAACCGTCTGGAGACCGAATCCCCAGGAACCAAGCAGTACTTCTATTGGGGCTTTCTGGAAAAACAGCGCAAGAAAGTTTCTGCCACCACGAGCATGACTGAAAAAGACCAGGCCACGCTCCATCCATGCCGCTCTTGTGGCCAACCCACCACAGCCGATACCTGCTCCTACTGTAAACTCATGGCCCGCGCCAAGACTTCGACCGCTCATTGACCCATTCGGCCCTTGCAAACCGTTTCTACACTCCGTAAGCTGATGCTTACCATCACGTTTCGCATCTCGTATCACGTATGGCAACTCCCCCACGCGATTACTATCAGATTCTCGGTATCCCTCGAACTGCTTCTGCCGACGACATCAAAAAAGCCTTTCGACGCTTGGCCCGTCAATACCATCCCGATCTCCATACAGGCTCAAAGAAAGCTGAGATGGAGAAGAAATTTAAAGAACTGAACGAGGCCCAGGAGGTCCTGACCGATCCGGAAAAGCGAAAGAAATACGACCAATACGGGACCGACTGGGATCGCGCACAGGCTTTCGAGAACGCTCGTCAGCAGGCCAAGTCACAGGGATTTGGAGGGCCTTGGGGCTTCGAAGGCGGCTATGGTAGTCAAGGCGGAGAATCCGCAAGCGAGCCCTTCTCCGATTTTTTTGAGAGCCTCTTTGGGAATCGCAAACGCGAGCGCGGCGGGGCCGGGCACGGTGCATCCGGCATGTCGGGAGAGGATATCGAGACCGAAGTCCGGTTGGGGCTGCGCGAAGTGCTAACAGGTGTCACCAAGCGCGTGAACCTGCGGGAACCTCGAACCTGTTCAACTTGTTTAGGGAATGGTACCGTGCGAGGCCGAACCTGTACGACCTGCCAGGGAACCGGAATGACGACCGAATACAAGACCATTGAAGTGCGCATTCCCGCGGGAGTGCAAGATGGAACCCGGGTCCGTGTGGCCGGAAAAGGACAGCCAGGGCAACATGGCGGGAAACGCGGAGACCTCTATCTCCATGTGGTCATTCCTTCCGATCCTATCTTTCACCGGCAGGGCTCTGATTTGCATGTCACCCTGCCCGTCTACCCTTGGGAAATCGTTTTGGGGGCTGAGGTGACCGCACCGACCTTGACTGAACCGGTGAAGGTCAAAGTTCCCTCGGGCAGCAAGGCCGATGGGAAACTACGACTGAAAGGAAAGGGTCTTCCCTCTGCCACGGGTGGGCATGGCGATCTGTTCCTGACATTACAAATCGTCGTGCCACCCGGTATCAGCGATGACGAACGGGCGTTGTACGAACGTTTGAGCAAGCAACGGCATCCAGATCCTCGCATGGAACTTCTCTATCACGCCCAGCGGCGTTGAACTCAATACAACCGATGTCCGGACGACTGCTCGCTTGCGTTGCAAACACTGCTATGGCAAGCTTTGACTTCGGGGCCTCTCAACCAAGGAGGAATTCATGACATTTCTATCCAAGACGACAGCGGCTTTTGCCGTCGCGTCGGCATGTCTATTGGCGATAGGTGTACCAAATCTTTCGGCAAATGATCCGAGCTATGGGTATGGAGGAGGCATCCACGGCGCTGCTGGAGGAGGACATGGTTTTGGTAAAGGGATGATGCACAGCGGAACCGGGCACCTGATCCGACACCTCCTGAAACATGAGAAGGACATTGGACTCACCGCCGATCAAGTCACCAAACTGAAAGACGTTCAGCTCAACCTTGACAAAGCCCGTATCAACGCCGAAGCCGATATCCAAATCGCAGAGCGCGAACTGAAGGCGCTGACCGATAATGAGCAGTCGGATCTCGCCGCGATCGAAGCCAAGCTGAAGCAAAGTGAAGATCTGCAAGTCGGGCTACGGATGACGTCGATCAAAACACGTCGCGAGGTCATGGGCTTGCTCACTCCGGAACAACGGGCCAAGGAAAAGTCCGAGCACGACAAGGTGATGGAACAGCATAAAGGTTCCGGGGGACATCATGGAGGCGCCATGCCATACGGCGCCAATCCTCACGGTGCCTATCCCCATGGCGGTAAGCCGCAGGGCAAAAACCCCCATGAGGCCGTACCCCCCACTCCACCAAGCAACATGTCCGTGCAGTAAGAGGACCGACGAAGGCTTATGAAAAAAGAAACGCGCCTACAGAGTCATGATCTGCTCGTCGGGGCGGGACGTGCCCCGGCACGAGCGATGTTAAAAGCCGTCGGATTCACGGACGATGATTTGTCCAAACCTCTCGTTGGCGTGGCCAATACCTGGATCGAGATCATGCCGTGCAATTTTCATTTACGGCGGCTTTCCGAACGAGTGAAGGCAGGGATCCGAGCAGCCGGCGGAACCCCAATCGAGTACAACACCATCGCGGTGTCCGATGGGATCTCGATGGGCACCGAAGGAATGCGCGCGTCGCTGATCAGCCGCGAAGTGATCGCGGATTCGATTGAACTCGTCGCGCGGGGACACTTGTTCGATGCCGTCGTCGCGCTGTCGGGTTGCGATAAAACGATCCCCGGAACCGTCATGGCGCTCGCCCGATTAAACGTACCGTCGCTGATGCTGTATGGCGGCTCGATCATGCCGGGGCAGTTTCAGGGACATGATGTGACGATTCAGGATGTCTTTGAAGCGGTCGGCAAACATGCGGCGGGAAAGATGACCGACGCCGAACTGAAGGACTTGGAAGATCACGCCTGTCCAGGGCCTGGAGCCTGCGGAGGCCAGTTTACAGCCAATACCATGGCCATTGCGTTTGAGTTCCTCGGCATATCGCCGATGGGTCGCAATGGAGTGCCCGCCATGGACGGTCGGAAAGACGATGTCGCGTTTGAGTGCGGCAAGATGGTGATGGAGCTCGTGAAGCAGGATCTGCGCCCTCGCCGGATTATCACCAGAAAGTCATTGGAGAACGCCATCGCTGCCGTGGCCACGACCGGCGGCTCGACGAACGCGGTCCTGCATCTCCTCGCCATCGCCCGTGAGTCCGGGATCAAGTTGAGCATCGACGACTTCGACAAGATCAATCGCAAGGTCCCTCTATTGGCCGACCTCAAACCAGGGGGCCGCTTTGCTGCAGCCGATCTCTATGCCGCAGGAGGCACAACTCTCGTGGCCAAGCGATTGCTCGATGCGGGACTCCTCCATGGCAATCAACCGACCGTCACCGGTCGAACGATCGGTGAAGAAGCCTCCGGCGCCCGTGAAACGCCGGGACAACAAGTTTTGCGTCCCCTCACCCACCCCATCAAACCGACGGGTGGACTCGTTATCCTAAAAGGTAATCTCGCGCCGGAAGGCTGCGTAGTGAAGGTGGCCGGCCACTCGATGAATAAGTTCCAAGGACCGGCAAAAGTCTTTGATCGAGAGGAAGACGCGTTCGTGGCGGTTCAAGCAGGGCAAATCAAGTCCGGTGATGTCGTCGTCATTCGGTACGAAGGTCCGTCAGGAGGACCAGGGATGCGCGAGATGTTGGGCGTGACGGCGGCCATCGTCGGTGCCGGACTTGGTGATTCCGTGGCACTGCTCACCGACGGTCGATTCTCCGGCGCGACACGTGGCCTGATGGCCGGGCACGTGGCCCCGGAAGCGGCCAAAGGTGGACCGATCGCGGCAATCAGGAGCGGAGATACGATCACGTTCGATATTCCCAAACGCCGACTGGACGTGGCCATCTCGCAGAAGGAAATCGCTACTCGGCTCAAGAAGGTTAAACTGCCTGTCCCTCGCTACACTTCAGGCGTGATGGGAAAGTATGCCCGGCACGTCTCGTCAGCATCAGAAGGCGCCATCACCAGCTAGCAGGATGCTGAAAAAGTCCTCCAGCTTCGTTCTCGCGTCGCTCAGAGGGCTCAACATACGGAACGAAGTATGCTTCGCCTCTTCGCTCGCTGCGGCCTTGCTGGACGGCCTTTTTGACCACCCTGCAATCTATCGTCATTCCGTTCGAGGGCTCCTATATTAGTTTTTCAACAGCCATCCCTACCCGATCTTCAGAAGACAGTTGTTGCCTTCCTCGCGCCAACCATACACGTAACCGCTGAGGAAGGGCTTCTCGATCTATTACTGGAAATCCCGCCGTTGGAAGATCACGCTCGCCAGAAGGAGCAGGAACGCCGCGTAGGTCAACCCATAGGCCAAGGTGAGGGCCATGTCAGTCATGCCGAAATCGAGATGGTGGATGACATGTCCTTTGAGGTT
The DNA here is from genome assembly GCA_002083365.1 of Nitrospira sp. SG-bin1. NCBI lineage: Bacteria > Pseudomonadati > Nitrospirota > Nitrospiria > Nitrospirales > Nitrospiraceae > Nitrospira > Nitrospira sp. SG-bin1. The sequence continues at coordinate 167,509 of LVWS01000005.1, forward strand.
GAATCGTTCGAGGTTCGGAAGCACATAGTAAACGACATTGAGCACCGCCTGACCTATTGCGTCCATTTTTTCTCCAAAGACCTTGAGATCACCGGATAAATGACCAATCCCATATGCCGCTAGAGTAAAAATGGCGCTCAACGTGGCGCTAGTAAATGTAGAAAAAAGTATCGCCACCGCAGTGATCACCATAAACTCGAGGAAGATGAGCAACAACGCCTTGAACAACATCATATTGACGGCCACTTCTCGGTAGTACAGGACAAGCAGGAGCCCCACAACCATAATGGCTGTATTGATCAACAACGTCCCGACCAGCCCAACATATTTCCCCAGCAGAAATTCATAACGAGGCACCGGTTTCGAGACGATCGTAAAGATGGTTTTCTTCTCGATTTCTTTACTCACCAGTCCGATCCCGACAAAGATGGCGATCAGGACGCCGAAGAAATTGATGCTGGATATTCCTAAATCAAGGATCAAGCGGTTCCAGTCACCCAAGGTCAAGGTTGAAAGTAACACCGAACTCCCGATCATGAGCAGAGCAAAAAATAATAAATTGTACAGCAGTTTCTCACGTAGATTTTCCCGGAACGTGTTCATAGCGATGGAGAGGATTCTCATACGGCTTCCCTCAACTCAGGCTGTTTGCTCTTAACCTCTCGAATGAACAAATCTTCAAGTGATCCTTTCTGTGGGGTGAGTGAAACCAGCGTCGCTTTGGCTCCTCGAATGATGTCAAGAGTAGCCCCTACTTGCTGGCGGTTGGGCAGTACTGCCAGGACCTGAGTACCTTGCACAATGATGCGATCAGCCAGTTGACGTAGACGCGCCACCCCCTCCGACCCTAGCCCCTCAGCCACAACTTCTACCGAGTGGGTCGCACCTTCATCGATCAGTTCACTGACGCGTCCGCAAGCAACAAGTTTACCCTTGAGAATAATGGCCACCCGATCGCAAAGGAGTTCGGCATCGTGCAGGATGTGGGAACTGAAGAAGATCGTCTTCCCGGATTCTTTCAGACGCAGGATCAAATCCCTAATCTCTTTGCGTCCGATCGGATCAAGGCCAGACATCGGCTCATCCAACACTACCAACTCCGGGTCGTTGATGAGCGCCTGAGCAATCCCTACGCGCTGCAACATCCCTTTCGAAAATTTTCGTAACTGAAGATGGCGGGCATGGGACATGCCGACTAACTCCAACAATTCATCGATACGTTTCTCTAACGCCGCACCTCGAATCCCGAAGAGATGGCCATAGAATTTGAGAAACTCAAGGCTAGTGAGATAATCATAAAAATAAGGGGATTCTGGCAAAAATCCAAGTCGTGCTTTAGATTCTTTATCCCTGATAGAGCGACCAAAGAGCCAAGCCTGGCCGCTCGTAGGATAGATTAGTCCCATCAGCATCTTAATCGTCGTTGTCTTACCAGCCCCATTGGGACCCAAGAAGCCGAAGACCTCACCTTTCTGAACGTCAAGGTCAAGGTTTTGGACAGCCGTGGCAGAACGCCCCCAGAATCCTACCTTAAAGATCTTACTCAGTCCCTGTGCTTTGAGAATTGATTCTGTTGGTCCGTTCATGTCTGCACCTATTCCACATCTCCCTTTCGAACCATGCTGTCTGATTGACGATATGCGCGCATGCGCTCGGTATGTGTGCTGCTAAATACTTCGCCAGTCGCGGTATTGAATAGGTAGCGTCCGCCGTAAGGTTCCTCTGGGATTGTACGGAGGAGACCACTTGCAACAAGTTCATCGAGCGACGACGGCTTCTTTCGTTGCGCCTGTTCGTACCGTTGAACGGCACCCTCGATCATCTGTAAATCCCGCTCTAACCCAACTCGACGGATTCGGCGCTGCAACTGCTCTCGAATCAGTGGCTCAGTGGTCTGCAACAACATCGCCTCAAGAAATTCGATAGCGACCTCTGGACTCTTCCCCTGTGCGTAAAGGCGTGAAGCAAGTCTTGGAATATACGGAGGCGGAGGCCCTTCATGGAGCATCCCGCGAGCCCCGGCAGCACGAGCCATGTAATCTGCCGCCTGGCGAGGCTGACCAAGATGAAAAAAATGGTTGAATCCCAGCAAAAACGGTAGGCGCCAAGATGGGGGATTCGGCTTCAGCCCCTTTTCAAGAATCTGATTACTGAGGTCGTAGCGGCCTGCGAGTTCAGCCAACACAGTGCCGCCGACATCATAGGCATAAAGATACTGGGGATCGAGGGTTGTGACAACATCCAGTGCATGGTAAAGCCATTGATAGTCTTGATCTCGGACCACTTTGTCGCCGAGGACTTGAATAGCGCGGAGCCAGATGAGATCGGCGCCGAGATGATGGTACCCCAAGAGCGTTGGCTTGAGAATTTCTCCACGTGGAAGAAGCCGGAGCTGTTCGATTCTCTCTTTGTCTTCATCTCCACGTTGATCAATCGTCTGTTGCAGTAGGACAACAAGGCCTAGTAGAGTAATGAGGCATACTACGATGAAAGATTGATGTCTGTAGCTAGGAACGGTGTTATCGGTCATGCCCATTGGCTGATTCAATGCGATCTACAGGATATAGTGACGGATACTCTGTCCGAGCAACCTCAAGTTCAGATAGATCAAGCGTTCCCCTCTGAAATGCATCAGCCAGGGTTAGGGCATTCCCAACCCTGGCTGGCAACATAAGCCCGGTGCTTACGCGAACCGGCCTTAGAACACGTTGTCACTCAAATTACATTGAGCGACATTGGCGTTTTCTGGCACGGCATAGATGCCCTGCAAGGCAGCGTTACCCGCTGCATCGCCATCAAGATCGCCAGTTGCACGAGCGATGAAGCCAAGCGCTGGAGCTGTGTTAGCGTTACCGACCGCAGGGCAAGTACCCTTCACGACAGCGTTGGCCGCTGTTGCAAGTGCATTGGCACCCAGCGAGTATTGATACCGAACTTGGCCAGCAGGGATGAACCCAATGTCGTTAAACACACCCACGTTTGTAATTGCCGCACCGGCGTTATCGAAACACTTCTGAGTGGCAGTTGCCGCCGCACCGTTCCAAGCAACCAGCGCACCATTGTTGGGCACACCTCCAGTCGGCACGACTTCGCTTGATGTCAAGAAGCAGCGGGTTTCTGCCTGGAAAGCCAATTCCGCCGTCTTGATCGCGCTCAGGTTGGTCTTGGCCTCCGACGTCCGAGACCGCATCTGGTACTGAATGAAGTTGGGAATGGCGATGGCCGCCAAGATCCCGATGATCGCCACAACGATCATCAACTCAATGAGGGTGAACCCCTCTTGTTTCCGCATTGCCTTCAACATCGTCCTGCCTCCTTGTTGATGGTTCACTGACGGCCCCTTTCATAACCTGCGGCGCCTGTGTTGCCGCCTACCGGTCCCTTAAGCAGGTTTGGTGCCGATCAATGACAGAGGCTAGCCTACCAAAGATCATCGATGATGCAACAACTTACGAGAAATCGGCACGTGATTGGTCCTGGAGGGGCCCACGTTCCCTCCGAAATCTGCTCCGGATCGCCGAGAATTGACACTTTTCGCTAGCTAATCGAGTCTTCCGGCATGAGAACCGACCGACGCTGGATAAGGTGACTGGTGAATGGTTCAGGAGTGGAGTTTTAGGGAGTGGCGACCGGTGGACTCGGCGTCTTCTCCGCCACGCGGCGCTTGGCTTGCTGGATCCGATCTTCATAGGCTGGGTTGGCCAGGCCCTGCTCGCGGAAGCGTTGGAGCAGCTTTTCATTGGATGGGTCGATCTCCAGTGAGTGGAGCCACGCGTCACGCGCATCGGAGACCTTCTGCTGTTTCAAGTACACTTCACCCAAATGCTCGTAGATGACGGGATCATCGCCGACCAACGCCACGGCTTTCTTGATTTCCGCGAGCGCCTCGGCCAGCATGCCGGACTTGTAAAAGGCCCATCCCAGACTATCGACGTAGTAGCCGTTCTCCGGCTTGAGCGCCACCGCCCGTTTCGTCAGAGACAAGGCTTGATCGATCTTGATGCCGCGCTCCGCATAACTGTAGCCGAGATAGTTCAAGGCATCGGCGTGATGGGGGTCGAGGGAAAGGGCGGTTTCCATGGCACGTACCACGTCGTCAAACCGATTCAGTTTGTCGTAGGCCGTGCCGAGGTTGAAATGAAGATCGGCATTCTTCGGATTGTGCCGAATTCCCTCCTCAAACGCCTGTGAAGCCTTTTCGAATTGCTCGTTCTGAAAATGAGCCAACCCGAGGACGATATGGGGCTCAGGTTGTTTCGGCGTGAGGCGGACGGCTTCATCGAGATGAGTCACCGCCTCCGGAAACTGTTTGAGCCGATAGAGAAGCACGCCCAGATGTATATGGCTGTCGGCAAACTTCGGATCGAGATGCACGTTATAGCGATAGGCTTCCATCGCCTTTGGGAAATCCTTCGTCTCTTCGTACAAGTACCCGAGGTAATCTCGCACTTTAAGTTCAGCCGGCTTGGCCTTCAAGATCTCGGTCAATTGGTTGATGGCTTTCGTGAATTCCTTCTGCTCTCCGTAAATCAGCGCCATGCGCAACTGCGCATCGAGGTCACCGGGGTTGTCCTCCAGCAGCTTCTCCAGCTCGGCAAGACCACCGGTGTAATCTTTCGTCATGATATACAACTGAACCAAATGTTGTCGGATATCGCGATTGCGTGGATTCACCTGGTGCAGATACTTTTGAAGCACGGCGATGGCCTTGCTCTTCTCTTGACGTGCTTCATGGACCGACGCTTGCGCCAAGTAGGCCGGCTCAAACGCCTGGTTCACGGCGATGGCCCGCTCGAAGTTGGCCACAGCCTGTTCGGTATTTCCCGCTTCAATAGAAATACGGCCCAGATAGTAGTACCCGATGGGCGAATCCGAGGTGTACTGCAACCCTTTCTTCACCACCAGTTCCGCCTCGGCGAGTCGTTTCTGGTTTAAGAGAATGAGTCCTTTAGGGAAGTAGGACTCCCCTTTCTCCGGATCACGTTCAATGGCCTTGTCCAACAACTCCAACGCTCGCTCAGGTTTCCCCGCACTGGCCAAAATGCCGGCCATGTGGGTCAGCATTTGAGGTTCTTGTCCCGTTCCTTCTCCCACTTCATCCGCATACTGTACCGCTTGAGTCAGGTCACCCAACGCGAAGTACAATGCCGCCAAACGAGATTTGACGTCCAGAGACTTGGGATCGACTTTCAGGGCAGCCTGATACTCCTTCAATGCGGTGTCCAAGTCTTGCGCAAGTTCCGCTTGATGCCCCATCATGAAATGATACGTGGCATCGGACTCGGGCGTCGATGGCGGGCTTTGCAATGCGGTGGCCGGTTGAGGAAGCGTTGCTTGCGGATGGGGCGAGGCCGCGCAGGCCGCAAGGGCACTCGCGAGAAGCAGCGGCGACAGCATCGTCCTCAGCAAAGGCCTATGATACTGTCGACGCGTCCGATCGTTAAAAACCGCTCGTGTGTTCCGCATATCCTTACGTCGGGACGGGAGGAAGGTGTACTGGACGATTATACCGAGTGTCAGGGCGTTGCGCAAACGACGCTCTGGCTAAACTTCTCGCAGATCGAGGCTTTCGAATTTGGCGAATCGATCCTGAAAAAACAGCTCTTTTTTCCCGATTGGTCCATTGCGATGTTTGCTGACGATGATATCGGCGATGCCTTTGCGCTCTGAATTCGGATCGTAGACGTCTTCCCGATAGATGAATATGACCACATCGGCATCTTGTTCGATCGCTCCACTTTCTCGCAGGTCGGCCAACATGGGAATGGGCGGCTTACGGGCCTCCACCGCCCGACTTAACTGAGACAAGGCCACAACCGGCACGTTCAATTCCTTGGCCAAGGCCTTTAAGGAGCGAGAAATATCGGAGATCTCTTGCTGACGAGACTCTGAATCGCTTCGTCCTTGCATGAGCTGAAGATAATCCACGATGAGCAGATCCAGCCCCTTTTCAGCCTTAAGCCGACGAGCTTTCCCTCGCATCTGTTGGACGGTGATGCCGCCCGTGTCGTCGATATAGATCGGCGCCTGTTCCAATCGGCCGGCTGCCTCAGCCAATCGCCACCAATCTTCTTTCTGAAGTTTCCCCGTCCTCAACGCATGGGAATCGACTCGCGCTTCAGAACTGAGCATGCGTAAGACAATCTGGGGTTTGGACATTTCCAGGCTGAACACTCCCACGACTGTATTGGCATGAATGGCGGCATGTGTGGCAAACCCTAAGGCCAGACTCGTCTTTCCCATACTAGGCCGGCCCGCCACCACCACCAAGTCCGACGCTTGAAGCCCTGCGGTAATATCGTCGAGATCGTAGTATCCCGTCGGCACTCCCGTGACATGTTCTTTTCGCTTGGACAGTTTATCGATCACGTCCAAGCTTTCCTTGATGACGTGACTGATCGGACTGAAGGACCGTTCCAGTTTGCCTTGCGCGATACTGAAGACCGACCGCTCGGCAAAATCAAGCAGATCGTCGATTGAGGCGGTCCCCTCGTAGCCCCTGGTCAATACCTCTGTGGAGGCACTGATCAACTGGCGGGCCACCGCCTTGTCCCGGACGATCTTACAATGGTACCGAATATTGGCGGAACTGGGAACGATCTGGACGAGCTCGGCGAGATAGGCCGCGCCTCCGATCACCTCGAGCTCGCCGCGAGATTTCAGTCGCTCGGTCAACGTAATCTGATCGATCACTTCTCCAGTGTCGGACAGCTCCAGCATGGCTTGGTAGACCTTCTTGTGTGCCGTCCGATAGAAATCTTCCTCCACCAACAGTTCCATCGCCTTCGGCATGGCGGCGTTATCGAGCAGAATGGCGCCGAGCACCGACTGTTCCGCTTCCAAGTTCTGCGGAGGCAGTTTCGGTTGAGAGAGATCCACCGTCCCGATGGATTTCATAACACCCCTTCCCGGTCGGCGCGAAGGCTCGCGACAAGCGCTGGAATCGGCAACGTTTTTTTGTGGATGCGAGGGCGGCCGATCGATTCCGCACCCTGCCGGGGACCGTCGAGATGGAGCAGCATGGCGTGATCGGGTTTGGGATTGTCTACGCCGACGACAACAATGGTATCGATCGCCGATGCACGACCGACCTTGACCGCTGTACCGATCAAGCTCCGTCCCGTTGAATCAACGGTTTGTTGAACCGTCCGTATTCCCGCCTTGCGAAGTTCTTGCGCGACCAAAACCAGCGTCGTCGAGCATTCCGGGGGACCAACGACCAACACCTCAGGCCCCACAGATTTCACGCTCCCGTGAGGCTCCAATCCGCGGAAGAGCCGGTCCACATTGAGGGCGAATCCGGTCGACGCAAGGTTTCTTCCGAATCGTCCGATCAAGTGATCGTAGCGCCCTCCCCCTCCCAACTCCACCCCGATCCCGTCGGTAAAGACATCAAACACGATCCCGTCATAATAATCAAAGCCTCTGAACTCTCCGAGATCCAGCATGACAACGTCTTGAGATCCGGCCGTGCAGAGCAGCCGATAGACGTTCTCCAGTCGATCCAACGCCTGTACCAGTGCTGGCTCCCCCTTGGCCAATACACGCCCTTTCGAGAGCACGTCAGCTTGCCCGCATAATTCCAGTGCGTTCAATATCCCATGCACTGACCATTTGGTCACCCGCTCCCGTGACAGGATCTCCTCAAGCCGCGGCAAGTCTTTCCTGGCGGCTGCTTCCTCGGCCCGTTTCCGGCCGTCCGTGGACAGTCCCGCACGGACGAGCAACGCCTTGAAAAACCCGACATGCCCCAGTGAAATCTTAAACGAATGCAATCCGATCTGGCGGAGACACTCGATCAGCAGCATGATGATTTCGCAATCGGCGGATGGATCGTCAGCGCCGATCAGTTCAGCACCGACTTGGAAGATTTCCCGACCTCGTCCGGCATGTTCCGGTTCATACCGAAAGACGGTCGCGCGGTACGACAAGCGCAACGGAAACTGCGCGCCGACCATACCCATCGCCACCGTACGGGCGATCTGCGCCGTGACATCGGGCCGCAACAGCAGGATCCGACCTGTCGTCCGGTCCACGATCTTATAGGAGTTCTCCAACAACGTCGGTTCGAGTCCGGGTGCGAGCACATCGAGATATTCGAACGTCGGGAGGATAATCTCGTCGTAACCAAAACGATTGCAGCATGTCAGCAATTCGGCTTCCAGATGCCGCACCTGGCGGGCCGCCTCCGGAAGGATGGTGGCCATCCCGACCGGAACCAGTGCGTGCTCGCGCAAAGAAGGGACCTGCCCCGAAGTAGTCCTACGCAGCGGGGGAGCAGAGGCCATAATAACCTGGGCGCGAGAGTATCATTATGAAAGATTGGCGACCTTGACGGATAGTATGTTCGAATTGGAACGGATCTGATCCAGCACCGCAGATGGAAATTCCGTGTCGGAACCGATGATCAGCAAGGCATCCCCTCCCCGCTTTTCCAGTGCACACTGCATCCGTACGATATTGATTCCCTGATCCCCCAGGACCTTTCCGACCGTACCGATCACCCCTGGGCGATCAACATTGTGAATCAATAGCATATGTCCTTCCGGCACAACCTCGACTTTAAATTGGTCGATCTCCGTGATGCGGGCTTCTTTCTTGTGATACAACGTCCCTGCAACTTGGTGTGACACCTTGCCGGCTTCGACCCGAACGCGGACCAGACTTGTGAAATCACCGGCGTCCGTGCTCTTGATCTCTTTGACTTCAATTCCGCGTTCTTTCGCGACGACGGGAGCATTTACGTAGTTTACCGGGTGTTGCATAATGGGAGTGAGCAGGCCCTTCAGGACGGCGATGGTCAGCGGCGCGATCGACAGTGTGGCGACTTCTCCGCTGTATTCCACGGTGACGCGCTCGATCCCCCCTTGGACAAGTTGGGTTTGAAGCGCGCCGAGCTTCTCGGCCAGCGTCAGAAACGGCTGGAGCCGCGGCAACAACTCCGGGGCGACCGACGGAATATTGACGGCACCCTTGGCCACTCCTTTGGTAAAGTAATCGACGATTTGTTCCGCGATCCCAATCGCGACGTTTTCCTGCGCCTCAGTCGTCTGGGCGCCGATATGCGGGGTGCAGATGAAATTATCCAAGGCAAGGAGCGGATTGTCCGGCTTGACCGGCTCTTCTTCAAACACATCGAAGGCGGCGGCGGCCACGCGCTTCGTTTTCAACGCCTCGCACAAATCCTGTTCATTGATGATCCCGCCTCGGGCGCAATTGACGATGAGCACGCCGGATTTCATCTTGGCGATGGACTGTGCGTTGATGATCCCGCGCGTCTCCGGCGTGAGCGGCGTATGGACCGAAATGATATCCGCACGCCGGAATACTTCTTCGAGATCGAGCATCGTCACGCCCATTCGCTCGGCCCGTTCAGGCGCCAGGTAGGGATCAAAGGCGACGACACTCATGCCGATCCCCTGCGCCATCTTGGTCAGGTGACTGCCGATCTGTCCGGCGCCGATGATACCGAGCACCTTGTTATAGAGTTCGACGCCCATGAATTTATCTTTTTCCCACTTGCCCGCTTTCACCGACGCAGTGGCTTGAGGAATGCGCCGGCTCATCGCACAGATCATCGACATCGTGTGCTCGGCTGTCGTGACGGTATTGCCTCCCGGCGTGTTCATGACGACAATGCCTCGACGGGTTGCAGCAGGAGTGTCGACATTGTCTAGGCCGGATCCGGCTCTCCCGACGACTTTGAGCTTCTCCGCCGCGGCGATCAGTTCGGCCGTCACCTTGGTGCCGGATCGCACGATCAAACCGTCGGCATCTTTGATCTCTTTGAACAACTCATCCTTCGGCATTTTGGATTTCACCACCACGGTGAATCCCGCCTTTTCAAGCGCTTCGACACCTTGTTTCGAAAGGCTATCGCTGATCAGAATCTTCATTCCCGCTGCAGCCATGGACATCCTCGCCGTAATTACTTTGCCATTAAGATTTCTTGCGCTTTTCCAACACCGCTTCCCAGTTTTACGGCATGGCCAAGTCCCTTTAGGACCATCTCGGTTGCCGCCAATGCGGTAATCACGTCGAACGAATCCGCATATCCCATGTGAGACAGTCGAAATATCTTTCCTTTGAGATGATCCTGGCCTCCGGCAGCCGTCATGCCATATTGCACACGGAGATTCTTATAAATAGCCTGTCCATCGATACCTTCCGGAGCGCACACCGCCGTCAAGGCATCGCTCGGTGACTCCTTGGGAAAGAGCGCCATCCCGGCAGCCTTCACACCTTCTCTCATTGCCAAGGCCAACCGGCCCTGCCGCGCAAACATTTTTTCCAACCCTTCCGCCTTCATCATTCGGAAGACCTCTTGAAGTCCGATAATCAACGAGACGGTCGGCGTGAATGCGGTCTGATTTTTCACCTGATTTTCACGTTCTTTCTTGAAGTTGAAATAGAAGGCCGCATTCTTAGCTTTGTCAGCGAGGGCCCATGCCTTCTCACTGACACTGACGAACGCCATGCCGGGGGGGAGCATGAGGGCCTTCTGCGATCCGGTGATCACGACATCCAGGCCCCACGCGTCGGTCTTGATGTCGAATACTCCAAGAGCCGTAATGGCATCGACAACCAAGATTGTGTTGTCGTGCCCCTTGATGATCTCGCCAAGTGCCTTCACATCGTGGGAGACCCCCGTCGACGTCTCGCTCGCTTGGACATACACAGCCTTGATCGAAGGATCTTTCTTCAAGGCATCGGCCACTTGTTGTGGGTTGACGGCCTGTCCCCACTCAACCTTGATCTCGCTCGCTTGAACTCCAAAGGTTTTGCACAGTTTTCCCCAGCGCTCTCCAAACTTGCCTCCGTTGACGTACAAAGCCCTGTCGCCGGGAGACAAGAAATTCGAAACTGCTCCTTCCATCCCACCTGTTCCTGACGCCGCCAACATCAATACGTCGTTCCGCGTTTGAAACAGCCACTTCAGTCCTTCACGGACTTCCGCGAATATCGGATCGAACTCAGGTGCGCGATGATGGATCATCGGACGAGCCATCGCCAGCAACACCTCCGGAGGCACAGGGGTTGGGCCGGGAGCCAAGAGATACCGCTTCAACATTGATCGATCCTCCTTGACAATGTCATTCTGGTGGGGACCACTAGGAGAGGCGGTACGCTATCATTTGCGCCGGGAGGCTGTCAAGAAATCGACCGACGCAACTGAAGGCCACATCAGGATTTTCTTTCCAATGACACGATGGGACATCATGTCAATTCCCCATTCATTCCTCCTATTACTACCTTTTACTGCCTTACTCCTCTGCCAACATGACACGGAAGTACCAGCATCCTACCCTTCTCTCTTTCTTGACAAGCATGTGATGGATCGATAGGCTTCCATGGTGCTATCCATCCAACCAACCATGCAACCAACCATGATGACAACGTGTGCCAGGCTATGCTGCGTCCAAGCCACGATCGCTGTAGTTCTTGCACTCAGTGGTACGGCACTCATATCGCCATGCCAAAGTCTCGCTCAAGGTAACGCTCCTGGTGAAATAGAAGCCCATCAAGAAGACGATGACCTTGATTCAAACCTGGTTCCTTTAGACCCTGAACTGACGGTTTCCCCTCCGGATCTCTCTTCAACAATGGAAGCCCCGGTCGAGCAGCCTGAAGAGACACCAGGCCAGGCATCAGAGACCCAAGGCATCGCGAGTACGGAAACATCTGGTCTGCTGTACAATATTCCCGTCGTTTTCGATCAGGCCGTCCAAAGCCATGTTCATTTCTTCAACACTTCAATTCGAAACAGGTTTGAACAATGGCTCCTGCGTTTCAACCGCTATCGTCCCCTGATCGAAGACATCTTTGCCGAATTCGACCTTCCGAGCGATCTCGTGAATCTCTCTCTTGTTGAGAGCGGCTTCAACCCTTACGCCTATTCACGGGCAAAGGCGACAGGTCCATGGCAGTTCATGAAAGGAACCGGACAACTCTACGGGTTGCGGATCGACCATTATGTTGACGAACGCCGTGACCCGATCAAGTCCACCGTCGCGGCGGCTCGGTACCTGCGAGACCTCTACGATTTATTCGGTGCCTGGCCCCTGGCCATGGCGGCATACAATGCAGGGGAAGGGAAGGTATTGCGGGCTCTTCAGAAGGCACAGGCTGAATCCTTCTCAGAGATATCGAGGACGAAACTGATCAAGCGTGAGACCAAGCAATACGTTCCTCGGATTATGGCGGCGACCATTATTGCGAAGAATCCGGATCAATACGGATTCAATCAAGAGCCCGTCCCTCTCCACCAATTTGAAGAGGTCATCGTCACCCGTCCATTGCACTTCCGCGCAATCTCCAATGTGACAGGTATACCCTACGCCGAACTTCGTTTGCTGAATCCAGAGTTGAGGCGGGATGCGACACCTCCGAGCGACATGGCCTACCATCTGAAGGTCCCAGTGGGGACAAGTGCCAAGGTCATCGAATTGATTGACCGAGTTCCAACCTACAAATTCCCTCCCCTCCGTGCTGAAATTCAGCACGTTAAGACCCCCGCCGCCCGCTGGTATCGGGTTCGAGTGGGCGATACACTGGAGAAGGTTTCTCGGCGATTCAACGTTCCGCTCAAAACCCTCAAAACCCTCAATCACCTGTCCAGCCCATCGATAAAGACCGGTCAGTTTCTTATGATCGCTCGCTAGCACACACCCACCTTGATGAAGCGATGGGATTTACTGCGCGGCGAATAAAAACCTGATTTACGGCTTGGATGGCTTCGAAGAGCTGGAAGAAGCAGGGGTTGTCGTTGCAGGGGACAAGTCCGGGTTTTTCTTGGCTTCGATCACCTTTACACGCATGGCGGCCTCGCTTGCCAACGGAGAATTTGGACTGCTCTTCATCAGATCCTGATAATGCTTCAGCGCTTCATCGGGCCTAGAGCGATTCTCTTCCAATCTGGCAATTTCAAAGAGCGCGTAATCTCGATTCATCACGCCCGGGATCTCAAGGACCGTCGAGTAGGCCTTGGCAGCTTGATCGAGTTCTCCCTTAAGAAGATAAGCGTAGCCCAATTTTTGGTAGACGAGCCCAAGAAGGGAAACATGTGACCCATACGCAGAGATAAACCGATTGTATGCGTCGATCGCTGCGGAGAGGTCGTTTGCCTGGAGGTACGCGTTCCCAAGACTGAATTGCGCAAGTGGAGCCGTCGGGGTTCGAGGATACTCATCGACCACGCGCTGATAGAGGGCAATCGCTTCTTTTAGGTTGGCAGCCGCTTTCTGCGGATCATTGGCCGCGCGCGCAAAGAGATGCCTCGTCGCCTCCCGTTCCAGATCTTGAGCCTTACCTGCATTTTGTGCGTCATACCAGAAGACACCCCAGATGCCTCCTCCCATCAAAATGAGAAGCAGTACCCCAACCACAATCGACCAACGGTACTTCGCCAGACCGAGCACCCAGTGCTCGAGACCACTCACGAGATGCGCTTCATCCACCGGCAACGTACGGGGGGGAACTTTAATTCGGTATGTCATTAGCAATCATCCAGTACCGGTCGAAACACGGCTTCCTGCACCAGAACCGTTGCTTTATACTAAGGATGAATTCCCGTTGTCAATGCAATGGGCAATGGGATTGACTGATTGCATGATCACAACCGCACCACGGTTCCTATTGTTGTAAAGAAAGCCTTCACCCATGTTTCGAAACAGACTCAAACGACTAGCCGACCGATCACTCATGCGTCGGCTGACTCCATTGGAATCAGGCACGGGACCGACGATCCGCTATGCAGGACGCGAGGTCATCCTGCTGTCCTCCAACGATTACCTGGGACTCGCCACCCATCCGGAAGTCGTACAAGCCGCGATACAGGCGATGAAACAGTACGGGTCCGGGTCCGGAGCTTCTCGTTTGGTCAGCGGAACGCTCCCTCCTCATATGCATCTCGAAACCTCGCTCGCGACGTTCAAGGAGACAGAAGCCGCCCTTTTGTTCGGAGCCGGTTATTTGGCGAATATCGGCGTGATCCCGAACCTCATCGGGCAAGGGGGCCTGATCCTAGCCGATCGGTTGTGCCATGCCAGCCTCATCGATGGATGTCGATTAAGCCGTGCCGATGTCCGGATATACCGGCATCGAGACTGTGGACATCTGGAGTCACTGCTCCGACGACGGAAAATGAATCGTCCCACACTCGTCGTCACAGAAGGGTTATTCAGCATGGACGGCGACCTTGCTCCTTTATCGGATCTCACATCCCTGGCCGAGCACTATGGTGCGACGTTGTACGTCGATGATGCCCATGGGACCGGTGTCATGGGGCCCAACGGTCGCGGAACGATCGAACAGTTTGGTCTGGAGCGACGGATTCCCTTTCACATGGGAACACTCAGCAAGGCGTTGGGCAGCCATGGCGCGTATGTTGTGGGATCTCTCGACTTCGTTCAGTATTTGGTCAACGTCACACGTCCGTTCATCTTCACCACCGCACTTCCGCCTGCGATCGCGGCGGCCGCCTCGGCCGCCGTCAGGATCATTCAACGTGAACCGGAGCGCCGGACGAGGCTTTGGTCCAATCGACAACGACTGTTCAACGGAATACAGAAATTGGGTTTTCGCATGACGCAGACCGTCAGTCCGATTGTGCCGATCTTGGTGGGCGACGCAGCCACTGCATCAGCATTAGCAGAAAGACTTCTTACCTACGGAATCTACGCGACGGCCATTCGACCACCGACTGTTCCGGACGGAACCAGCCGCATCCGCTTTACGGTGACGTCGGAACACACGACAGAGCAAATCGACGAAGCGCTTCAGGCACTTGACCACGCTGGTCGAGAGACCGGTCTTCTCTGATCGATCTCTTCATCGACGCGCGCCTTCCGGCTATTTTCTTGATTTCCGGCTTTGCTATGGCATGATGCACAGGAGTTTCACCGCATGTACCACCCATAACACTAACACTGAGGATCACGGGCGATGGATATCTCCAAGCTACTTACCTTCTCGGTAAAGGAAGGCGCCTCCGACTGCCACATTAGCGCTGGCGAACCTCCGATGATTCGCATCCATGGAGACCTCAAAAAACTCGACCACCCTCCCCTTACCCCAGACGAAACTCACGCCCTCATCTACGACATGATGAACGACGCGCAACGGAAGAACTTCGAGGAAAAACGAGAATGCGACTTTTCATTCGAACTAGGAGATATTGCCCGTTTCCGAGTCAACGTATTCGTCCAACAGCGAGGATTAGGGGCCGTCTTTCGAAACATTCCGACCCTCATTCTTCCTCTGGAAAAACTCGGCATGCCGCCGATTCTTCGGCAGTTGTGCGACAAGGAAAAAGGGTTGATCCTCGTGACCGGACCGACTGGCTCCGGCAAATCCACCACGCTTGCGGCGATGGTGGACTACCTGAACAACACGTTCGAGGGGCATATCATCACCATCGAAGACCCTATCGAGTTTGTCCATAAATCCAAGAAGTGTCTGGTCAATCAGCGAGAACTCGGCGTGCATACGCTCTCGTTCGCCAATGCCCTTAAGTCGGCGCTGCGCGAAGACCCTGACATCGTCCTGGTGGGCGAAATGCGGGACTTGGAAACCATTCAACTCGCGCTGACCGCCGCCGAAACCGGACACTTGGTTTTCGGCACGCTCCATACCTCGAGCGCGCCAAAAACGATCGATCGTATCATCGACGCCTTCCCTCCGGCTCAGCAGGCGCAAATCAGGACGCAGCTCTCCGAGGCCTTGGAAGCCGTGATCACGCAAACGCTACTGAAGAAGAAAACCGGCGGACGCGTCGCCGCACTCGAAATCATGGTGGCGACGACAGCCGTGCGCAATCTCATTCGGGAAGCCAAGCTGCACCAAATCCCCGGCATCATGCAGGCCAGTCAAAAGGACGGCATGCAGACGATGGACATGGCGTTGGTTGACCTTGCAACGCGCGGGATTGTTCATAAGGCCGAGGCGCAATCCCGCAGTATGAACCCGAATCTCTTCGGCACTGCGATGACTGGAGCGGCCTAGGCGGTAAAGACAGAGTACTGGCATGGATGTTCGGAGTCTCTTGAAAGTCATGGTGGACCGCGAAGCGTCGGACTTGTATTTGACTGTCGACGCTCCCCCGATTTACCGCATCCATGGCGCCACCCAACCGACCGACGCCTCCCCGTTCACCAACGAGCAGCTCGAAGCATTGGCGTTGGCGTTGATGCGCGGTCAACAGCGCAGCGAATTTGAAGAAAAGATGGAAATGAACCTGGCGCTTTATTACAAAGAGTTGGGTCGTTTCCGCGTCAATGTCTTCAGACAAAAAGGCAATGTCGGACTGGTGTTCCGGCATATCAAAGCGGAAATACAAACTGTCGAACAGTTGCAACTTCCTCCCATCATCAAAGATATCGCGATGACCAAGCGCGGCCTGGTGCTGGTGGTGGGGGCGACCGGCTCCGGTAAGTCAACATCGTTGGCCGCCATGATCGACCACCGCAACAGCATCCATCAAGGCCATATCATCACCGTGGAAGACCCGATCGAGTTCGTCCATCAACACAAGAAATCCATCATTACACAGCGCGAAGTCGGGTTTGATACCTTGACCTTCCAGAACGCGCTGAAGAATACGCTCCGGCAGGCCCCGGATGTCATTCTGATCGGTGAGGTGCGCGATACGGAAACCATGGAAGCAGCGATAACCTTTGCGGAAACCGGTCATTTGTGCATCGGCACGTTGCACTCAAACAATGCGAATCAGGCGATCGAACGCATCATGAACTTTTTCCCGGTTGAACGTCATGCCCAGATCTATCTGCAGCTGTCGCTGAATCTACGCGCGATTATTTCACAGCGATTGATCCCGTCGGTCGATGGCAAGCGCGTCCCGGCCTTGGAAATCATGTTGGACACGCCGCGTATCAAGGACCTGATCAAGAAAGCCGAGGTCGACACACTGAAGGAAGCCATGGAACAAGGCATCGACGAAGGGTGCCAGACCTTCGATCATGTCCTGTTTCAGCTTTACAAGACGAACAAGATTACGTTGGAACAAGCCCTCATCAACGCCGACAGCGCCAATAACCTTCGCTTGAAGATCAAGCTTGAAGGGCTCAAAGGCGATGAGGCCGTGAACGCCTTACTCGACAAACAGATCGGCGGACAGGGAGCGGATGCCTTCAAGATTCAGGGCGGCACATCGGGAAATGTGACTCCCCTTCGAAAACGATAATATGGTCTCGCCTCAAGGGACTGAATCGCCCGTGGTCTGACGTTCAAGGTACGTGGCGATCTTTTCAAGAGCCAACGCACTCAATTTGGATCCATACCAAGTCGGCATCGCGTGTTCGGGATACCCTTGCACCACAAATCGTTGGGGATCCAGCACGGATTCGACGATGTACTCGTGCACCGTCTTGGCTTGTCCTCGATATCCTGGGTCCTTCAACCGCTGCTCGCCCGTCGTACCCAGTGTCAGCGGAGGCCCGACTCGGCCGGTCGCTCCGGGAATCCCTGGAATGATATGGCACACCGGGCAGCCGGGTTTGGTCAATATCTCGACTAGTGGTTCATCGCCTGTCACCAGTGACATCGCCTCCGGGACCAGCGAGGCGTTCATGGATTGGCTTAATACAAGACCGGCTGGACGATCACGAAGCGCCCACACAACCGACAGCCCCACTAGACCGATGGCAGTCCAGACGACGAGTCGATCCCGAACGCCTGTGCTTGCGTTCCGTCCGGACGACGAAGTGTAGGAAGGATGATGGTCATTGTTCAATGAACACCATGCTGGGCAGGGCACGGAGATGTTCATACCAGCGAGCGGGCAGAGTCGCTACGTTACAACACAGTCCTCCACCCTTCAAGTCTGGAACATATCGTTCAGAAACAGGAGAACCTGAGTCTTCCTCCACAGTTCTCATGCAGTTCCGCCGATGGAACATCTTTATAAGTCTTTCACCCCGCCAACCGAACGTATTTCGTCAGGCACCCAGCTTCCCTTGCACCAGCTTCATCAGCTGATCGAGTCCGCCGGCTTCAACCCTTCCGTTGGGGGTCAGTTTGTCGATCAAATCAGGAAGCAAGCCGGCCAGCTGCGAACTAGCCGCACCGGATGACAGTCCTGCCTTGCTGGCTAATTGACTCAACACGTCACCCCCTAAACCCTGTTCAATCTGGCTCGGCGTCACGGGCAGATTCTGCCCCGTGCTCACCCACGAATTCACGATGTCTCCAAGCCCATTTTTTTGAAACGTTTGGACGAGGCCAACCAGTCCACCGATGCTGCTGTCCTTTCCAAGCAACCCCGCCACCGCTTGCAGAAGAGGATGTTGCCCTCCCTGTCCTCCCAACATGCCACCTACCGCTTGTCCCAACTGATCCATGAGTCCCATAGTGCGCTCCTTCCGTGAGGTGACTGTTACATTTTGAGCACGCGCTCAAAACAACTGCTACCATGTGACCATGTCAGGGTGTAGCACAGATACATTCGACAATCCAAGTGGACATACCTAGCAGAAGACCCTCCCTCTGCAAAACAGCTCTTCGGCGGTCATTCGATGCCACGCATGTAAACGTATGGGCTGCTCATGCAGAGGAACCCGAATACACGGCATCTCTTTCGTCATCATCCGGGGCCGGTGGATGTTGACGTGGCTATGCACGGACAGAACTTTTGGTATGATGTTCCGAAGGAGTGATGCACATGCACAAAAACATCGCGGTGACCGCAGGCATATTCGCCGCAGGTTTTTCGCTCGTAACGCTGTGTTCGTTAACTCCTGCATCCGCCGAAATGTATATCGCCGGACAGGCGGGAGTGAACTTTGCGGATCGCATCAACAGCATCGCAGGGACGGGCTCTCAGGCTGGCGCTCCAGGACCCTTTATCGACTTTGACCTTCAGAACTCAATTACCTATGGAGGCAAGGTGGGTTATTTCCCCGGCCATAGTTGGATCGGAATCGAAGGCGAAGTGTTTCACAGTTCTCCTCATATCAAGGAGTTGCCCGCTACCGCAAGTCTTCCTGCTGACCCCGGCATTCATTTTCGAGTGACGACTGTTGGCGCAAACATTATCGCACGGTATCCGGGACGCACGTTCCAACCCTATGTCGGCGCTGGCGTAGGAGCAGGTATCGCCCATATCGGAGACACCGCCACGGTACGAAGCGACAGCGACGTGGCGGCGGCGTGGAACATACTGGCAGGGTTGCGCGCATTCGTCACACCACACATCGCCGTCTTTACTGAGTATAAATATACAGGAGCGACGTTCGATTTTGATGAGGCATTCGGCCCTTTGGGCGGCTTTAGCGGCAATTACAGGGCACAACATGTCTTAGGGGGACTGTCTTATCACTTTTAGGAGAGGAGAACGTCCATGTTCCGCATGATGGTGCTCTTTTCTATGGTCTGTGTAGCGGTGACGTTATCCGCCTGTGCGGAATCCATCCATCAGGTTCAACGAACCGCTGAGTCTCTCGGCATACCTCTCGAGTTGGAGAAGGCGATCGATAAGGACGTGCGGTTTACAGATTTGCAACAGGCTCCCAGCGAATATGTCGGGCGAACCGTCATGCTCGGCGGCACGGTTATTAAGGGAAAACGAACAAAAGATGGAACCGAACTGGAGGTCCTGCAACGGCCGACCGGTGATGAAGGTAAATTGACGGAAGATCGTCTTCGGTCCGAAGGTCGGTTCTTGGCGGTTCGAGAATCGTTTTTGGATCCGGCCAGTCTCCCTGAAGGCACGCCCATTACAGTGATCGGAACCGTAAAAGGCGCGACAACAAGACCGCTGGATGAAAGCGAGTATACCTATCCGGTCCTGGAAGTGAAGCACATCATCGACTGGAAGAGTGTAACGGCTCAGTCAAGAGACAGAAGCTTGTACTATGGTTCCTATTATCCACCCTATGGCTGGGGTGGGTTCTACCCTTATGGAGCCTACCCTTACAGTTATTGGGGAGGACCGGGGTTTTATAGGCCCTATCCTTATTTCGCCCCACGGTCGTTTTCACCTGGACCTTCAGCTCCGCCTCCTCCACCAAGCGTCTCGCCGCGGCTCAGAGGCCGGTAAATATCGATGGCTGGAAGGATTTTACAAGCTGAAGAAGACGAGGTCGCATGAAAAACACTGCTGAGCGAGTCGGCCGTCTTCTCTCCCGCCGAGAGGCCATGGCGTTCGTGGGTGCAAGCGGTCTGGCCTGGCTCATGGGGATCACCTTGCGTCAGACGGCTGCTGGTGCCTCTCCATCTCCTTGCATCGTCAGACCGGAACAGACGGAAGGTCCCTATTTCGTCGACGAGCGGTTGCTCAGATCGGATATTCGTTCTGATCCATCCGATGGACGGATTACGCCTGGTATCCCGTTGACCTTGACGTTCCGCGTCATGCGCCTCCATGCAGGAGACTGCCGGCCGGTACCTGACGCCCAGGTAGATGTCTGGCATTGTGATGCCACCGGTATCTATTCCGATGTGGAAGATCCGGGGTTCAGTACGCTCGGGAAAAAGTTCTTGCGAGGCCATCAGTTTACGGATGCGCATGGAGACGCACGATTTATCACGATCTACCCAGGCTGGTATCCGATACGCACCGTACACATTCATTTCAAGGTCCGCACGGCGCGCATGGTCGGGAAACACTACGCGTTTACATCTCAGCTGTACTTTCCCGACGAACTGACGGACCGCGTCCATACCTCGCTCCCCTACTCGTCGAAAGGACGGCGTCGGGTACGCAATCACCAAGACTTCATCTTTCGCGACGGCGGTGATCAGTTGATGTTGAAACCATCGGAAACGTACGGTGGCTATGAAGCGACCTTCCCGATCGGCCTGACGATTCCTTGAACACCTCCCCTCCGCACTTCTGCTTATTGACCGCAGTACAGAATCCCGATACTCTCCATTCCTCTGCCCACCCTAGGAGGAGATCTCTATGAAACCACTTCGTGACGCCGGTCTGCTGATATGCATGATGCTTGTCCCTCTCACCGTGGGTGCGGCACCTCCGCCTGAAGTGAAAGTGGATTATTCGGCCGACAGTACGATGGAGACGGAAGGCGGCATGACAATGAAGGGACGCATCTATCACACCGTCGATAAAGAGCGGACGGAAATGGGTGGGACGAACGGCATGACAATGATCATTCGCAAGGATAAGAAGGTGGTCTGGCAACTCATGGGAGACATGTACATGGAAATGCCGATGAATGTCTCCAACGCGTCCGGCATGGACGCATTCGACATCATCGAGCAGGCCGAGGTAGGCCAGGAAACAGTCAACGGCATAAAAGCCACCAAATCCAAGATTGTTGCCGTGAAGAAAGACGGGGCGGGAAAATTCGGTGGGTTCTTCTGGACCACGAAAGAAGGCATTACGGTCAAAATGGACCTGCTGTCCAAAGAAGGGGACAAGAAGACGCGCATGACCAATGAGCTCACCAATCTGAAGATTGAAAAACTGGATCCTGCGCTTTTCGAAATCCCCGCCGGTTATACGAAGAACGACATGGGCGCCATGATGGGACAGATGATGATGGGTGGAGAACAGCCTCAGGAACGCCGCCGCGGAGCGAAGAAGTCCAGGCCGGAAGAAGATGGGGAACCAGTCGTCGACGTCAACAAGATGATGAAGGGACTCTTCAGCAAGTAACGGAGGACGCTTGATGAACCTGTTCAGACTTGTCGGCTATACCCTGCTCGTCGCGGTCCTTACGGCTCCCGCCGTCCACGCGGATGATCCTTGTTTGGGCGATGATGAAAAGAAAGCCGCCATGGCGGAGTCGGCGGCACTGCAGAAGGCCGAACAGGCCGGACAACTGGCCGCTCTCTTCGTGGCTTACATGAAGGTTGTGGCAAACGAGTGCATCGACCGCTATGACAAGAACGCGATGGGGAATGCCAAGGCCAACCTATCCAAACTCGGACGAGATTTGGCCAAAGCGTCAGAGGCGAAGGGTGCCTTGTACTCCGGTGAACCGGTACGGGCCGACGGCCAGACCTCGGCCTTCCGATACTACGAGGCGATCGGCGACTACCACGAAGCCAACCGCGTCCTTCTCAAAGCCGTTCAGGCCAACCCGGAAGATCTGCGGCTCTTCGAGACCGCCTGGAACATCGATAACGGCCGAAACGGTCCGGCCGAACACAATGGTTCAAAACAGCCATTTAATTCCCCGCCAGCGTTCCGGCAAGAGCTGGCAAAAGTTGCAACGGCCACTGCCGATCGGCTGATGAAGGCGGAGGAACAAGATGCCCATGGGTTGACCGGCAACATTGGGAACCTGAGTAAAGCGACCACACAATCTCTCGAGAAACTCGGGAGGGCGGCTCTTTGGATGAAATACCTTCCCGGCGGAGACAGGCCAGCGAAGGACCGTGCCGAACAGCGCGGCGATACCATCTTGAAACGCCCGGATCCGACATTTACCCAGGGCCATGCCATGAGGTATTACGAATTTTCAGGCTCGCCGAAGGCCAAAGACATGGCGGCCCAGATCAAGAAGAAGGCAGATGCGTCCCAGCGGGCCATGGAGAAGGCCGGCGAGGGTGTGAAAGGCATGTTCAGCCAGAAGAGCGAGGCCGAACAGAAACAGTTCGACAAGAAGAAAGCCGACCTCGAAAAAGAACTCGGATTCTAACGCAGTCCTCTTCCCGACCTCACCGTTGATCCCTGTACGACCGCGTCCTTGGCGCGATTCATCCTCCCTTGACTCTTGCCGTTCTGGGAGCGATGCTGAAAGATATCCCGGAGGGATCTATGAAACCAGGGTCCCCTTCACCGTCATTCCTGGACGTCATACCTGCTCGTATACGGACGCCCTCAACGGTCTTGTACCCGCGAGGGCGTTGTTGTCTCTCCACTCAGCAGGGAGGTCACACCATGAAAGCCTTGCCCATCATATTTGTCGCGACTGTTGTTGTCCCGTTGACGGTTTCTCTCGCCCTCGCCAATCCAGCCATGTTGCCCAAACATCCCGGCTACCCGATGGGCAAGGCCGTCGATCCCGTGACGGGTCAATCACTGGCAAACGATCCGGACCAACCCAACGCGAGAAACCAAGAGGCTCTCACCAACGCAGCGATCTTCGACGACGGCCGTTCCAAACAGAGTTTGCTGTTCAACCAAAACGACGAACGCCTCTTGGAAAAACCTGGAGCGGGGCTGCTCCCTAAAGTGGAAGGCCCGAATATTACGATTGAGCCGCCCGTAAAAGAAGGGACGAAGGTGAGTGCTTCACCGGAATAGCGAAGGTCGTTCATTACTGACGGCTCGACATTTCCGGATGGTATGCGATGGGCACCGCCATGAGATGACGGCTCAGTACAACGGCGCCATTACACCGTTCGTACCTTTGCCTGGTGAGGCTCATCCTTATACATGCGGACGAGGACACTAGCGCGAGCGGGTTGTTTCGGGTCGATTGAAGGAGGCAGAACCTCGGATTTCAGTGGGATAGAGACTTGAGGATCTTGGCAAGATGTCGGAGCGGCCGGTAACACTCCTGTCCGCTTCTCTTTCGGCCGTTCCGCCTCTTCTGTACTTCTGCCGGCGACCGATGCCACCAATTGCTCCACAGCAGTTGAGAGGATCAACAGCTCCTTGGCGGCCAAGGACTCGGGGGCAGCTTCAATCACGGGTAGAAATTTCCGAACCGCCTGGCTCACCGCCGGATCCTCGGTGATTTCACCGAGGAGCGTCAGATCGCCGCCAACGTATTGATGGAGAATTTTCCGAAGGTAGAGGACGTTGACCTGAGAACGGTCGGACACCCGATTGACGATCAGTCCCGGCCGAAACGAGTGCAACGCCGCCGCCGCTTCCTCACGCCCTTCCGCGTCAGTGGCGCCCACGACCTCCATGACCTCCTCCACGCTGGTAAAGTCTCTGTTGGAGAGGACGTCGGACATGGAACCACGGGCAACAAAACTCGCCAAGACACGACGAATCGCCGCCAACTTGATGAATCGGTACAGGTCAAGAATCGCCGTAGGTTCCGGCGTCGCAACCGCCAAATGAATGTCGGCCATTAAGAAGAAGTCGAGCGCGTGGTAATTCGTGCCCGCACCGATGTCGATCACCACGATATCGGCCTCGAGATCTCGGAACTGTTTCATCAGCCTCTTCTTGCGGGCATAGGCCATGTTGGCCGTCGCCAAGGTATCCCCGGTACCGGCAATGAGACGAAGGTTTGGATGAACGGTGACAGGAATGACCACTTCGTCGAGCCGGTTCACTCGCTTATTCAGAAAGTCCGTCAAGGTCAGCGTCGGATTCAATTCACCGAACATGATATGGGCATCGGCCCCGCCCACATCAAGATCGCCCAGGATGACCTGACGTCCGCTTTTCGCAAGCGCCAACGCAAGGTTGGCTGACACCACGCTTTTACCTACGCCCCCTTTACCGGATGCCACTGAAATGAGCGTTCCCACGACCGCGGTCCTTTCGCTATGGAAATTCGTATGCGTCGAGATCGGAGTCAATAAGAAGCGACCCCGTGTGATGACTGCCATTGTACCGGCTGAGCGACGAAAGAAAAGGAAATTGCAGGATTCCGTTTACATCCTCTCGACTTCGTTCTGGGAATTGTTACAACCCAGCGAGTCCACCTTTCGGGCAACCTCGACCTTGTACCTATCCACCGGTGGATCTGTGCTATCCTCCTCTCCTCTTCCGAACGAATTACGTGGAGCCACTGCTGTCCAAGATAATCTGTCCTGCGAT